>CAZSTP010000001.1:0-34296 GCA_964609325.1 uncultured Novosphingobium sp.
TGGTGGTCGGCCATGCTTATGGCATGATTGATGCCGCCAGCAGCGATGCCATGGCGATGCGATCGGCCTATTTCATCGATCCGGCGGGCGTTGTTCGCGCCATGACCTGCTATCCCCCCAATGTCGGGCGCTCGGCAGACGAAATGCTGCGATTGGTCGCAGCGCTCAAAGCGGTCGAGGACGGGAAAGGCTTTGCCCCCGAAGGCTGGCAACCCGGCGCGCGCCTGCTTGCCCCGCCGCCCGGCGGCAGCGATGATGTCGCAGAAGGAGCAGACTGGTTCTGCCGCGAATTGAAATGAGCGCGATCTTCGAAAGCCGTGAACTTGCCACCGAAGTGGCCGAAAAGCTGCGCGTCTATGCCCAGCCGCAACGCCTGATGATCCTCAGTTGCCTGTTGCGCGGCGAACGCACTGTGGCCGAAATTGGCGAGACCACCGCCATCACCCAGCCCGCGCTCAGCCAGCAACTTGCCGAACTGCGCCGCGCCGAACTGGTAAACACCCGCAAGGAGGCCAAGCAGGTCTGGTACAGCCTTGCCAATGATGGCGTCACCCTGTGCGTCCAGACTATGGAGGCAATCTTTGGCGGGGCCGAATTCAAACCTGCCCCGCCCTCTCCATCACCGCCTGCTATAGTGGCAACGCCCGTGCCGGGCGTCGCAGCTTTCGCCAAAGTGCTGTAACTCAGCGCCTCGTCGGATCATACCAGATGGCCGAGGTGAACGCCCGTTCCTGAATGGATACGGGCAGATCAGCCGGAACCGCCCGCCCCAGCCGCGCCGCATCATACGTCGACCAGCGCGGTGTCGGAATTTCCAGAACGCGCACGTAATAGGCCGCAGGCACATCGGGATCGAATGTCGGATCGGTCCAGTTCGAGGCCAGCATCGCCGCGCCAATCGTGTTGGTATAGGTTGCCTGCGCAGCATCGACTGTGTTGCCAACCGGTTCGGGTTTGCCGGTGCCTGCGTCCCGCTTGCGCTGGCCGCCCAGCGCGACGTCGAACACGGCCTCGTGCGTCACCCCGCGCTTGACCCAGATTTTCACGATCTGGATGCGGTCAAGGTTCGCACCGTCCGGGTCCTTCAGCGCCCACAGCGCGAACGCAGGCGCGCGCCCTTGCGGCAGCCGCCCCAACGTTCCGCCCATCGGCACACCGGCGCGATAAGCCCGCGCTACCCAGCCTGCATTGCCGGCCGGGATATTCCACATATCCAACCCGCCAAAGAACCGGACCTGCATGCGTGGCCCGGTGGTGGCATATGTCTCCTTGCGGACAAGCGCATCGAACACCCCGGCGCGTGTGTTTTCCGAAGCCCACACTGCCGTCAGCCCCGATGAGCTGAACTTGCGGAAGTCCGAACCCGTCGCGCAATAGGTGCAGTCCAGCCGCAGCTGGGCCGTGCCATCACGATTGCCGGTGGTGCCAAAGTAATTCTTCTCGATCACAGGCGACATCGAAAGATGGCTGTCCGTCCCGCCGATCACGCCGAAGCGGTAGGGATTGAAGCCGTCGCCATCCTGCATCGCAAGGCCCGTCTTCAGGGCTTCACGCACATAGCCACCGGCAAATTTGGTAATCGGCGTGGTGCTGCCGGGGAACGTCTCCATCAGTTCGAAACTGGCGAATTCGTCGTTGGGTGAAAGGCTCGGGTGCGCTTCTGACGTGCCCTTGGTCTGGGTAATCTCCACCACCGGTTCGTTGCGGGATCGGGTGGCGACATAGGTCGCAGACATCTTCTGGCCGAACGAATCCGTTGTGCCGAACATCTCGCCGTTGCTGATGTTGGGGTTGTGCGGGATGGCCAGAACACTGCGCCCTGATTGGCGGTTGCCTTCAAGGAAGTTCCACAGATCCTCGGGCCGGTTGCTGTCCATCGATGTGAACGGCAATGGCCCTGTGTCGCCGCGATAAATCACGTTGCGGTGGATTTCGCCGCCATTTTGCGCGCCCGTCCATTCATAAGCGACCAGCGCGGTGAACTTGCCCGGATCATTCTGGCGATTGGCAATGTTGACCGTCCGGGTCCAGGTATCGGCTGCGGCCTCGTCAGAGGCGGCACGCTCGGGCGTGAAATAGTCCTTGTTGCCCGCGCGGATCGCCGCGCCCATCGCCAGGAACGCCTGCCCCGATACCAGCGGATTGGGGTTAAGCAGGTTGGCCGCAACCGCCACGGTCGATAGCGGGTTCGAAGGGTCGGCCGCCGCATTGACCACGCCCACGAATTCCGAATGGTCCGTCACCGCCAGAAAATCGAGGGGCCGGTCCAACTGGTAGACACCGCCTGCCGGATGCGCCAGCGGCGCGCCCTTGGCAAAGTTGAACGCGTCATCGGGTGTTGCTGTCGTGGTGAACACGAAGGCATCGAATGACCACGCGGTATGGAGATGCAGATCGCCCCACAGCACGCGCGTGGGATCGGCTTCGGCATCCGGTGTCGGCGATGCAGTCGGTGTCGGCGTCCCGCCACCCGGCAGCACAACAAGGCCATCGGAATTCGAGGAATCGTTGCAGGCGCTTGTCATAAGCAAAACGCCAAGCAGCGGCACCAGGCCCTTTTTGCGATCGTACATGCTACTCTCCAACTATCTTATGGCCAGGTTCGGCCAATCCCCGGGGGTAATGTCTAGAGGCATGGCTGCCCGTCAAAACGCCATGACCCGTTCAATCGTCCAGAATGCCGCCAATGAACCGATTGCATATGTGCAAGCGCGATAGCCCTGCCGCAGCCGCTCCGGACCCAGTCCGCGCATCACGCGGCCAATCGCCAGCAGCACGATCACGAAGGCGATCTGGCCCAGTTCCACCCCGATGTTAAAGCCTAGCAACGACAGCGGAATTTCGTGGGCGGGCAGGCCGATAGCCGCCAGCGCTCCGGCAAAGCCAAGCCCGTGCAACAGCCCGAACACAAAGGCCAGTACCGCCGGACGCCGTTGCGGCACGCCATCAGGATGGCCCGCAGACCGGACCAGTTCCACCGCCAGCATCAGGATCGACAAGGCGATCAGAGCCTCTGCCAGCGAAGCCGGAACATGGATCAAGCCCAGCGCCGCCATCGAAAGGGTGATGCTGTGAGCAAGCGTGAAAGCCGAAAGGCTGATCAGCAAAGCCCGCGACCGCTTTACGTAAAGCACCATACCCAGCACGAAGAGCAGATGGTCGTAACCGGCCAAAATATGCTCGGCCCCCAGCCCTACATAGAGCCGGATGACATCGAGCGGCCCACTGGCACCGGGCACGGCAAACACCGGATTGGTCGGGCGCACCAGCCGCGTTGCCACCTCGCCCGATGCGAACTGGATGCGTACAAGCCCATCGATCATCGTATGCGAAAGCCCGTCCAGCGTGATCGCGGTTCCGGCCAATCCCTCCGGACAGGCCAAAACCATCCGGCTTACCGCAGATGATCCTGCCACCCACGGCAGCCCGCCGCTAACTTTGCACCCCGCCGCAAAGCGCGGCGAAACCGGCGGTGCCATGCCATTGGTCACCGGCACCCGCCAGATCACGTCATAACGCCCCGCCGCCGTCTCCTGGATATCCAGATAGACCGGTCGGACCTCATGCGCTTCGACATGGCCTACTCCCAGCAGCACCAGCGCGATGATCGCGGCCAGAACGCCCAAAAGCTGCCTCACCGCGCCTTACCCGCGCTCAGCTCAAGCAGAGCCTTTTCATCAACGGTGATGGTGTAACGGCTGCGCAACTCGCGATCCTGCCGCGCGCGGGCGGTCCGGATGGCCTGTGCGCGCCAATCTGCCTCGACCGCACGTCTGGCTTCGGCAAAGCTCAGCGCCTGTCCCGGCTTGCGGCCAGTCAGCAGTACAGCATGGAAGCCATAGCCGGACTCCACCGGCCCTTGCCATTTGCCAAGGGGCAACCTGCCCAACACATCGGCAAACGCCGTGCCGAAATTGCGCAGCACATCGGCACGCGACGCGCCTTCAAAACAACGCGGAAACGGAATGGCGATGGTGCCCGCTGGTATCGCCGCAGGATCGCGGATCGCGCCGGGCAAAAGGTTAACAACCGCAACCTTGGCCGCGCTTAACCCTGCCTCCCCGTCCCCGAAATAGACCTGGCAAAAGCCGAATGCCGATGGTGCGGTGTAGTCACCGGGATTCTTGTCGAACAGAGCGCGCAGTTCGGCTTCGGTCGGCGCGCGGTTATTGTCCTGCGAGCCCATCAGGAAATCAAACTTCTGGGCCATCCGCCGCCGCACGATGGTATCATCGCGATCAAGGCCAAGCGCCTGCGCCTCGCGATAGCGCATTTCCTCGTCCTCATAGACCTTCACCGCCGCGCGCAGCTCGTCAACGCTTGGTGGACGCCCGAACTGCCCCTGCCACACGTTGCGCAGCCATTGCAGTTCGGTGGCGCCCACCGTGATCCGGGTCGGTGCGGTTTCGGGACGGGCGACCAGTGCATAAAGCCCGCAGATGGCAGCCCCGATCAACAGGAACTGCGCCAGCGGCTGGGCGGCCAGCCCGATCAAATATTTCCGAATGGCAGTCGCTCCCCACCTCTTGCCGATGATCCGTATCGGCGGTGGCAGGCAACCTTTCAACGCGATGTATTTGATAACATTATGAGTATTAACACTCTGGGATCGGCTGAGATATGGTGAAAGCAACGGGGCAAACTTTGGTTTGACCCGTTGCTTTCACCCTAACTCATCCGGCTTTTGGCCGCCGTCCGATCCACGGCGCGGCGCGCTCCACTTGTCCGGCCAGCCGGAACAGCAGACCTTCCTCGCCATAACGGCCCGTCACCATTACGCCTATTGGCAGACCGTCGGCAGACATCCCCAGCGGCAATGACATGGCAGGCTGTCCGGTGCCATTGGCCACGCCGGTAAATGCGGTAAAGATTCCGGCCTCACGCCCCCAGTCCGCGATGGTTCGGCCCGTGTTCAAACCGATCCGACCCAGTGGCAACGGCGGCGCCGATAGCGTGGGCGAAAGGATCACATCGTACTTTTCCATGAACTGCGCGATGGCAACGGCGGCGGCCTGATAGGCATTGTTGCCGCGCGCAAAATCGCGGCCGGTCATGCCCTGGCCAATGGCGATGAAATCCAGCGTGGTGCGCTCCAGCACATCGGGCCCCAACGTAATGCCCAGCGCCTTGGCCCGGTCTTCGCAATCAGCCGCAATCGATGATGCCATCAGTGCAAAACTGCCTGCCGAAATCGCTGCAAAATCGATCTTGGGTGCCGCTTCCTCAACGTGGTGGCCCAACCCCTCCAGCAGTTTTGCCGCCGCGCGCGTTGCAGCAAGCACTTCGGGATCAACCGGCGCGCCCGAAGCAGGCGAAAGCATCAAGGCCACCCGCAGCTTGCCCGGATCACGCCCCACCTCTGCCAGAAATGGCCGTTCGGGCGTGGGTGCGCCATAGCGCGAACCATGCTCGATCCCTTGTGTCGCATCAAGGATCGCTGCGGAATCGCGCACGGTGCGTGAAACCGCATGATGCACCGACATGCCGCCCCAGCCTTCGGTGCGCAACGGGCCCATCGGCACGCGCCCGCGCGATGGCTTCAACCCGAATAGCCCGCATGCAGACGCCGGTATCCGGATCGATCCGCCGCCGTCCGTCGCGTGGGCCGCCGGGATCACCCCTGCCGCCACGGCTGCCGCCGCGCCGCCTGATGATCCACCCGCGATGCGTTCGGGATTCCACGGATTGCGCGTCGCTCCGGTCGCTACACTTTCGGTCGTTCCGGTAACGCCCAGTTCGGGCGTCGTCGTCTTGCCGAAAATGACAAAGCCCGCACGCTCTATCCGCTTGACCAGTTCCGACGTCACGCTGGCCTTCTGGCCTGCATAGAACCGGCTGCCGTTGCCGGTCACCTCGCCTGCGATATAGGTGTTCAGGTCCTTCAAAAGCCACGGCACACCCGTGAACGGCCCTTGCGGCAATCCTGCCACAATCGCCGCCCTCGCATAGTCATAGTGCTTTTGCGCCATGAAATTGAACTTCGGGTTTTGCGCCTCGGCGCGGGCAATCGCCGCCTCCAGCAGTTCGGCTGCCGATACCTTGCGCTTGGCCACAAGGTCTGCAAGCCCCAGACAATCGTGGTTATCCAGAACATCATTCATTGTCTGTGCCTTCGCTGTCGCTGCGATCGGGAACCCTGCGGTTGCCGCAAGGGCAATCCCGCCGGCAATGGCCTCGCGCCGTGTCGTCGTCATTTCACATAATACCTTGCGTAATATTTGCGGAATTGCGCAATCGGACCATCGCCTTCGCAGATATAGGCGTTGGGCTCGTACTTCTGGCGGTCCCAGATGATCTTGTCCTGATCGAACTGCTTGCAGATATCGCGGATGATCGCGCGGGCCACCCCGGCACGCTCGCCCTCGGCCTGCGCGCGCGGCTGCGTAAAGCAGAACCGCACATGCACATGGTCCAGTTCGACCGGCGTGATGCAGGCCACCAGCAGCGTTTCGGAAATACCGGTAAAGCGCGTCCAGCTCTGCCCCGGCCCCATCGTGTCATAGCTGATCTGGCCATCGACCTCGCCCCACGGCGTGCCCATCTTGGCCTTTACATCCGCGCCGCGGCCCCAGTCACCCCAGCGCAGATCGCCCAGCGGCACGTTGGCGGTGCCGTGGATATATTTGAAATGCGCCACGTCCACGCCGTTTTCGGCCATGTTCTGGACCGATCCATAGACGTTCCATTCGAACACGTCATAATCGGTCCATTCGGGGTCGGTCGCTTCGGGCAGGTGCTGCACCTCAAACAACGGCGCGGCATCTTCGGGGTGATACCACACCCAGATCCAGCGGTTGGCTTCGGTAACGCTCCAGGTGCGGGTGCACTTGCGCTTCACTTGTGGCGGGATGGACTTGGAATAGGGGATCTCTTTGACCACGCCTTCCTCGCCATCATAGCGCCATGCGTGGAACGGGCATTCCAGCAGATTTCCATGCACTCTGCCGCCATGGCCCATGTGCGCGCCCAGATGCTTGCAATAGGCATCGATCACGCGGACCTGCCCGTCCTCGCCGCGCCACATCGCCAGATCCTTGCTGAAGTAGCGCATCGGCTTGACCTCGCCCACGGCAAGGTTCGCGGCCAGTTCCACCGGATACCAGCCGAACGGAATGCCGATATCCAGATTGCGCTCTGCCACAGAGGCGCGTCCCTCGACCGGCGCGGTGCGCCAGTCGGTCAGGTCCTGCCCCTTCAGCTTGTCGAGGATCTGCCACACCGCCACAGGCGCGGTGCGCGCATCGGTTGCCGATTTCTGATCATTGGCACTCATCGCCGGTCTCCCAATTCAAGCGCCTGCAAAATTGCGGGGCGCGACCGGACGGAATGGGTTGTCTTTCCCGCCCGGATTTTGCTTGAACTACGGGGCAGACTTCCCAGCCCCGATCTCGTCTAAAGCCCGAACACCTTGATCGCGTTTTCGCGCAGGAACTTGGGCCACACCTCGTCCTTGAACGGCACGTGCTGCATGTCGCTCATGATCCGGTCGAGGCTGAGGCCCATCGGGAAGTACCCCGCGTAAATGATCTTGTCGGCCCCGCGCGTGTTGGCGTAATCGATGATCGCCTTGGGGTAATGCTTGGGCGCAAAGGCGCTGGTCGAATAATAGAGGTTCGGCCATTTCAGCATCAGCTTCACCGCCAGCGCTTCCCATGGCTCGGCCCCGTGGCGCATTACCACCTTCAATTCGGGGAAGAACCAGCACACCTCGTCAAGGTGCTCCACTTTCTGCGTTTCCATCGGAATGCGCGGTCCGGGAATCCCCACGTTCAGCAGGATCGGCAAGCCCATTTCCTCGCACGCGGCATAAAGCGGGAACATGTATTTGTGATTGATCGCCACTTGCGGCAGCGTGCCCGAAGGAAACACGCTCACCGCGCTTAACCCCACTTCGGCATGGATGCGCTTGATCCGGCGGATGCCCTCGACCCCGTGATTGGGATCGACCGGCAGATCGAAGAAGAACCGGTCGCCGTACAATTCCTTGGCGCGGCGCGAGGTATCGTTTTCGTTCCAACCCACCAGCGCGCGCTCGACGTTGTGCTTGTCCATCTGCGCCACGGTCCAGGCGATGTAATCGTCCTGCGCGCCCGATTGCGGGATGTCCTTGAACATGTATTGCGCGGGCATGGCAAACTGGCTGAGCGTCTGCTTGTCCTTGATCAGCGGACGGAACGGCGCGAACCATTCGGCGCGGTCCTCGGCATCGGGAATGCCCAGCATGCAATCAATGATGCCGATATCGGTTGGCATGGCCATATCAATTCTCTCCTGAAAGCTGCGGCCACAACGCGCGCAGGGCGATCTTGTCGACCTTGCCCAGCGCGTTGCGCGGCAGTGTTGTTTCGCTGATGACCACGCGGGTCGGCGCTTTGTAGCGGGCCAGTTGCGTCGCCACACCTTCGATGATGTCCGCCTCGGTCAAGCCGCTGGCCACGACCACCGCCACCAGCTGTTCGCCCAGCCGCTCATCGGGCAGGCCAAAGGCGGCGCATTCGGTCAGCCCCGGCATCATGCCCAAGGCACGTTCCACTTCGGCGCAATAGATGTTCTCCCCGCCCGAAATGACCATGTCCTTCTTGCGGTCAACGATGAACACATAGCCGTCTTCATCAACATAGCCGACATCGCCCGTACGCAACCAGCCATCGGCGGTCAGCACGGCGGCGGTCTCCTCCGGACGGTTCCAGTATCCGCTCATCACTTGCGCGCCACGCACCACAATCTCGCCCGCTTGGGGATGCGGCAGGATCGCGCCATCGGACCCTTCGATGCGCACTTCCACCATCGGCAGCACGCGCCCGGCCGCTGCTGGCCGCTTCATGAATTCCGGCCCCACCGCCTGCGCAATCGCGCCCGAACATTCGGTCATGCCATAACCGGTGCCGATCTGCGCCTGCGGGCACAGCGCATGCACCGCTTCCACCAGATTGACCGGCAGCGCCTGTCCGCCGCTGCCGATATTGCGTAAGCTGGCAAGGCTGGTCCCTTCGGTGCTTGCGCGGTGCAGGATATCCCACAGCATCGTCGGCACGGCGCTGAACATGCTGATCTGTTCCGCCGCAATCAACCGCGCGGCTTCCTCGGCGTCCCAGCGCCGCATGATCACCACTTTCGATCCTGCCATGAACGGCGAAAGGAAACCCGCCCCCAGCCCCGAAACGTGAAACAGCGGATAGACCAGCAGCCCGGCCTGCTGCGGCATCCGCGCGATCAGGTCCTGCTCGCTCATGCCCATTTGCGCGGCCATATTGGCCAGCACCACCATGCCCGACATTTGCGTGGTCATCAGGCCGGTAATCATGTTGCGGTGCGAAAGCACCGCCCCCTTCACCCGCCCGGTCGTGCCCGATGTAAACAGGATGGCACAAGGATCATCGGCCCCCGCCACACCCGCATCCGCCGCATGTTCGCCAGCGCGGCGTTCAATCTCTTCGGGCGCAAAAGGCTTGGTCAGGTCCAGCACGCGGCCTGCATACCCGGCATCGCGGATCGCGCTTGCCCGCTCGGCATCGCACAGCACCACGGCGGGATCGACATCTTCCAGCATCGCCAGCAGTTCCGGCCCCGAACCACGACTGTTGACCAGCACGGCAACGCCGCCCGCCTTCATCACCGCCAGAAATGCCACCAGCCATTCGGCACGGTTGCGCATGGCAATCGCCACCCGGTCCCCGCGCTGCACGTGCAGCATCGGCACCAGTTGATCGCGCCATGCGAAGAACTGGTCAAAGCTCAAACGCCGCTCGGTGCCCGCGCTGTCAAAATCAACCACGCAGGTCCGGTCACCAAACCGGCGCGCGGATTCGATCATCAGGTTCAAATCGGACGGCGCTTGCACAAACTGGCGCAAACCGTCACGCACACCGATCTCGAACGGAGAGCCCGGACCTGCAACGCGTGCCAGTACGGGATCGGCCAGTACGGGATCGGCCAATACGGGATCGCCCGGCAACGGATCACGCAACGCCGCGCCCTGTGAATCGGACATCAAACACTCCCAAACCAATGCATCGCGTTCTTTATAGCGACCATATACCCACTTTTGCGAATTTCAAAGCCAAGTTTTTTGCGCATAGGCCGATTTTCAGCTTTTCCAGCAGCAAACATGCGCACATTTCCGCGCCGCTTATAGAATCGCGATAACACTGCGATTACCCTGCATGCACCAGACCCAGCGCCACGAAAGGCATTGCTCCGGCACCTCGCCAGAATTTCGTTTGCGTAAAACTTACTGTATGCAAAAGCGCAAAACACGGATAATATTTGGTCAACACCTTCATAAATGCAAAGAAAGGGGCCTGCGATGACTGAAAACGCCTCATTACTCGCGCGGATCGATCGCCTTGAATCGCTCGATGCCATCCGCCAGCTTCCGGCCAAGTATTCTCTGGCGCTTGATATGCGCGATGGCGATGCCTGGGTGAACCTGTTTCCCGAAGACGTGCGCGTTGGCGGTGGAAAGTCCGGCCGCAAGGCGCTGCGTGACTGGTTTGACGAAACCCATTCGATGCAATTCGATGGCACCAGCCACCACATCGGCGGCCACATCATCGATTTTGACGATGCCGATCACGCCCAGGGCGTCGTCTATTCCAAGAATGAGCATGAAAGCGGCCCCGAATGGGTCATCATGCAAATGATGTATTTCGACCAGTACGAACGCATCGAAGGCCGCTGGTATTTCCGCCGCCGCCTGCCGCTCTATTGGTACGCCTCCGATCTCAACAAGCCGCCGGTGGGAGATCGCAAGATGCGCTGGCCGGGCGTTGCGCCCTATCATGGCAGCTTCCACGATCTGTTCCCCAGCTGGAAAACATATTGGGCGCGCCACGGCCAACCCCATGATGGCCCGGTGGAACCGCCCGCTCCGCTTGAGAAGTTCATCGAAACCATGCGCAAGGGTGCGCCCCTACCCCGTCCCCGCGTGCGGAGTTGACCATCGTGGCCAATGACATTTTCAGCCCCATCCGATTGGGTGACCTCACCCTTGCCAACCGCATCGTCATGGCCCCGATGACGCGTGATCGCGCAGGCCCCGATGACGAGCCGACCGGGCATATGGTCGAATACTATCGCCAGCGCGCCTCTGCCGGATTGATCGTCACCGAAGGCACCCAGCCCTGTCCCGCTGGCAAAGGCTATTGGCGCACCCCGGGCATCCATTCGCCGGTGCAGATTGAAGGCTGGCGAAAGGTTGCCGATGCGGTGCATGAACATGGCGGGCAGATCGTCATGCAACTGATGCACGTCGGCCGTGCCTCGGTGCGCGCCAACAAGGCCGCCGATGCGCCAACCATCGCGCCCAGCGCCATCGCCAGCCCCGATCCGATCCCCGGCCCCGATGGCGTTCCGGTGCCCACCGAAACCCCGCGCGCCCTGGAAACGCACGAAATCGCAGGCGTCATCGCCGAATATGCCACCGCCGCGCGCAACGCCCGCGAGGCCGGAATTGACGGGGTCGAGCTGCATTGCGCCTCGGGCTATCTGCCCATGCAATTCCTGTCCTCCAACTCCAACCAGCGCAGCGATGCCTATGGCGGCACGGCAGAAAACCGCGTGCGCTTTGTGGCAGAAGTGCTGGCGGCCATGGCCGAAGCCATCGGACCGGGCCGCGTCGGCTTGCGCATCTGCCCCGGCGTCACCTTCAACGGCATGAACGATGCCGATCCGGCTGAAACTTATGCCACGTTGCTGCGCGCAATTGATGGCATGGGGCTGGCCTATTGCCACCTCATCCACATCCCCAACGAAGGCTTCGATGCGCTCGATCTGGTCCGCGCCAACTGGTCCGGACCGGTGATCGAAAACTGCGGCCTCACACTCGAAAAGGCGCAAGGCCTGATCGCCGATGGCAAGGCCGATGCCACCGCCTTCGGCTATGCCTTCATCGCCAACCCCGATCTGGTCGAACGCTTCCGCCATGGCACACCGCTCGCCAAAGCGGACCGCACCACCTTCTACACCGGCCACGGCGATGATGCGCGCGGCTACACCGACTATCCGCCCGCAGGCTAAGGAGATCAGGCACATGAACCGGCTTCAGGGCAAACGGGCGGTCGTCACGGGCGGCGCACAAGGGATCGGTGCCGCCATCGCACGGCGTCTCGCCGCCGAAGGGGCGACCGTGGCCGTGCTCGATCTATCAGAACAAAGCGCCGCTGCCGTGCTGGCCGCGCCGCATATCGGCGTGGCCTGCGATGTGTCCGATACCGCCTCGGTCGATGCGGCTTTTGCGCAAGTCGAGGCGCGGTTGGGCGGCGTCGATATCCTCGTCAACAACGCCGGGATCGGCAGCGCACCGGGCGATGGCATGGCCGAATACTATGCAGGCCAGGCCGCACAGGCAGGTGGCGATCCAACCGCCCACGCCGACCAGACGATCCATTGCCACGATGAAGGCTGGTCGCGCGTCCTGTCCGTGACGCTCGATGGCACGTTCCGGTGCAGCCGTGCCGCCGTGCGCATCATGGCACGCCAAGGCCCTGATGCCTCCGGTCAAGGCGGAGCGATCATCAACATCGGTTCCACTGCCGCTCTGGCAGGCAATGGCCCCGTGCCCTATGTCACCGCCAAAGCCGCCGTGCTCGGCCTCACCCGCGCCATGGCGCGCGAACTGGCCCCGCGCGGCATCCGCGTCAATGCGGTCAATCCCGGCGCAACCGAAACCCCGATCTATGCGCCGTTGCCCGATGAAGTGAAGGCCGCCGTTGCCGCCGATAGCGTGATGAAGCGGCTCGCCCAGCCCGACGAAATCGCAGGCGCGGTCGCTTTCCTCGCCAGCGCCGATGCCAGCTTTGCCACGGGCAGCACCGTCAATGTCAACGGCGGCTCATGGTTTAGCTGATAACTCACATATACGCATAATTTGCTTTGCCATTTTACGCATAGCATTTACATAATCTGCAAAATATCCACTTATGCGTTCAAATTACACGCTCGGAGAATCGCCAATGGTTCAAAACATGACCGGTCAGGATATGCTGGGTAAAGTCGCTCTCGTCACCGGCGGCAGCGATGGCATCGGCCTTGCCACGGCCCGCTTGCTCGCCCTGCGCGGCGCCACCGTGGCCATTTGCGCGCGGCGTGAGGACAAGCTCGAAGCCGCGCGCGCTGAAATCGCCGCCATCGGCAAGGTTGAGGTGCATAAGCTCGATGTGTCTGACGAAGCCGCGTTCACCGCGTTGATCGAAGATATCGCCGCGCGCCACGGCAGGCTCGATATGCTGGTCAACAATGCGATGTCGGTCCACTATGCGCCCATCGCCAAGCTCACGCTGGAACATTGGCGCAAGGATTTTGCGGTCAATGCCGATGCGGTGTTCGTCGGCACCAAGGCCGCGATGAAAGTGATGGCGGCGCAGGAAATGACCGGTCGCCAGCGCGGCTCGATCGTCAACATTGCGTCTACTTGCGGCATTCGCGCCCTGCCCAACATGGCCAGCTATTCCGCGTCCAAAGCGGCGCTGGTGCATTTCACCGCCGCTGCGGCGATGGAAGGCGCAACGCTGGGCATCCGCGTCAACGCGATTGTCCCGGGGCAAGTGCAAACCGCCGCCACGCAGGATTATGAAAGCCGCGCGCCCGATTTTGCCGCGCAAACCACCCGCGCCATCCCGATGCAGCGCGGCGGCGATCCCGATGAACTGGCGCAAGCCATCGTCTTCATGCTGTCCGAAGCCGCCAGCTACATCACCGGCACCGCCTTGCCGGTTGATGGTGGCAAGGCCGCTCAACTCTATATGCCGGGCTGAAAACACCATGAAGCTTGGTTTTTCCGCGTCCGACGAAGCGTTCCGTGCCGAATGTGCTGATTGGCTCAATGGCCAGATGGCGGGCGAATTCAAAGATATCAAAGGCATCACCCAACTCACCGCCATGCCCGAACGGCGCAGGGAGTGGGAACAGCAGCTTGGCGAACACCGCTGGGGCTGCATCGGCTGGCCGGTCGAATGGGGCGGCCGCGCCGCCACGCTCGCCCAGCAGGTGATCTTTGCCGAAGAATATGCCCGCGCCGGGATTCCCGGCCGGATCAATCACATCGGCGTGGAACTCGCAGGCCCCACCCTGCTCACCTTCGGCACGGACGAGCAGAAGCGCCGCTTCCTGCCCGATATTGCCGCCGGACGCACGATCTTCTGCCAGGGCTTTTCCGAACCCGGTGCCGGGTCCGATCTTGCCAGCGTCCGCACCAAGGGCCACGTCGAAAATGGCGAATGGGTGGTCAACGGCCAGAAGATCTGGACCAGCCTTGCCCATATCTCCGACTGGATCTTCGTCGTCACCCGCACCACCGAAGGATCGCAGGGGCCAAAGGGCCTCTCGTTCCTGATGATGCCGCTCGATCAGCCCGGCATCGAAGTGCGCCCGATCCGCCAGATCAACGGCGATGCCGAATTCAACGAAACCTTCTTCACCGATGCCCGCTGCCCCGAAGATAGCCTGATCGGCGCTCCGGGCGATGGCTGGCGCATTGCCATGGGCCTGCTCGCATTCGAACGCGGCGTATCGACGCTGGGCCAGCAAATGGGCTTCCGCAACGAGCTGGACGAAATCATTGCGGCGGCAAAGGCCACCGGCAAAGCTGCCGATCCGGTGATCCGCCAGCGCATCGCCAGCGCGCAGACCGGGCTTAACCTGATGCGATACGGCGCGCTGCGCATGCTTTCCAACACCGATCATTCGGCGATTGATGGCGCGGCGCTGACGTATAAAATCCAGTGGGCCACATGGCGGCGCGCGCTGGGCGAACTGGCGATGGACATTCTGGGCCAGTCTGCCGAGTTGGCCGATGGCGATGCCTATGAATGGGATGTCCTGCCCAACCTCTACCTCTATTCACGCGCCGATACGATCTATGGCGGCACCAACCAGATCCAGCGCAACCTGATCGCCGAACGCGGCCTGGCCTTGCCGCGCGAACCACGGGGATGATACGCCTCCCCCCTTGCCCACGCCGACCAGTGCCCGTAACTTCGTTGCGGAATACGCCACCGGTCGCGGGGCATAGGGGGGGCGGAATTTGAGCGAGGACAAGCCACAACGCCGCCTGCGCGCCACCACGCTGGATGAAACCGATCTGCGCATCATCGAAGTGCTCTCGCGCGATGGCCGCGCGCAAAGCACCACCATCGGCGAGGAACTGGGCCTCTCGGGCAATCTGGTGTCCAATCGCATCCGCGCGATGGATGCAGCCGGCCTCATGCGGGTCGTCGCCGTCGCCGATTATCGCATCCACGGTTATCGCATGGTCGCCCGCATCCGCTTGCAGGTGACGGGCCGCGCCCCCATCGAAGTCGCGCGCGAAATGGCCAAGCGCGATGATGTGCTCTCGGTCCACATCACCTCGGGCCGCTATCCCGTCTCGTGCCTCTATGCTTTCCACAATGCGCGCGAAATGCTCGAAGCGGTGCGCAATGCCTCGGCGGATATCCCGGGGGTTGAGGATGTTGACGTCGAACTCGTCAACAACATCTACCGCTATATCCCCGCCGTCGGGCCGCTGGGCACGTGATGGAGAACCGCTGATGCCCGCAGAAGCGCCCGAATATCCCTCAACCGATCAGCTTGATCGCGATATCGCGGTCATGCTGGCGCAAGATGCACGCCAATCCTTCCGCAAAATCGCGGCTGACCTTGGCGTGACAGAGGGCACCGTGCGTGGCCGCGTCAAACGGCTGCAAAGCGCAGGCCTGCTCAAACTCGTGCCGATCATCGGCATTGATCGCCCGAAAGATGGCGCCGCCAGCCTTTCAGGCAATAGCCAGCACATGATGTTCATCACGGTGCGCTGTGCCAACGGCAGGCTCGATCATGTGCGCGAGGCGCTGCTCGCCATCCCCGAAGTCAGCGCGCTCTATGATGCCAACGCCACCCCGCGTCTCGTCGCCGTATGCATCCTGCCCAGCCTCGATCACGCCGCCGAAGTGATGAACCGCATCCTCGCCCTCGATGGCATCCGCGAGGCGGAGAGCGAACTGGTCCTGCAATCGGTCAAATACAACGCCGCCATCGGCCCCATCGCCACGCTTGAGGACCTCGCCCGCCAAAGCGTGGATTAGAGCTTTATCACCCGCATTTGCGGCACCACCACGCGGTCCGCATTGAACCAGCGCCACAGGCCCGTGCCCGAACGGTGGCCTGCAAGGTCGATCCAGTTGCCAAAGCCGGGATCGGCATCGGCGCAAACCACCACCACACTGCCATCGCCTTCCAGCTTGGCCATGGCATTGTTCAGCCACACTTTCTGGTGCACGTGATCGAGCGATTCCATCCACCAGTTGTCAATCTGCACGTTCCACATCCGGCAATCGGGCACCGGGGTTTCAATCACCAAAGCCTCGCCGGGTTGCAGATCATAGTAGAAGTGCCCGTACCAGATGTTGGGATCGCCTCCCGCCTTCTGGAACACGCTCTGATCGCCGTCATAAATCCGGTTGGGCTGCGTCTTGAACCATTCTGACCAGTTGGCAAAGGTATTGGCCGTGCCCCGCGTCCATGCTGCTGCCGCCATCAATTGCTGTTCGATCACCGCAGGCGTCAACAGCGCCGGAACCTGCGCCCCCGCCCCGATCCGCTCCACCCGGATATCAGCGGGCGTTTGACTCGCCTTGTCATCAAACGTCTGGCGCACGATCAGCAAAGTGCTGTCATCGGCCATTGGCAACCAATTGCCCGGATGCGGCTCCTTGCTGACGATCAGTTCGAAGCTGCCGTCAGGGCCGAATGTCATATCGGAAAATTCGATCTCGCCGGTCGATGCCATTGTCCCGTCAATGGCATAGCGGTTGGCTTTGCTGCCGATCGAGAAATAGGGCACCGAATTGCGCTTGCCCGTCACCCGGTAAGTCCGGTCGGCGCGCACCACGCATTGCTGGTAGATGTTGTCGGGATTGTCCGCGCCGATCTTGATCTTGTCATCGCACAGCATGAACAAGCGCGGAAAATCGGGATCGGCACTATCCACCAGCATGTTCAGCGCCGTGCGCGCCAGACGGCTCAGATAGCGCAGCCCCTCTGCCTGATCCAACGCCGTGACAGGTGCCGATGGCCGCGCCAGCACGTCCCCTGCCTCGGCCAATTGCGCGCAAAAGTTGCGCCACACATGGTCAAGCGCCCCCACATCACCGGCGGGATCAGACATCGCATCACTCCTTGAGGTTGGCTTGCGGCACAGGGCACTCAGCCGGCCATCTGGCCGCCATCCACGGTAAACAGCGCGCCGGTTGCCTTGCGCGATTTGTCGCTGGCCAGAAACGCAAACATCTCGGCGATGTCCTCGGGCTCGCACGCGCCATCCAGCAGCTTGGGCGCATTGCGCATCATCAGCGCCCAATCCACACCCTCGGGCGGCGGCGTATCGCGCGTCATCGGGGTCAGCACCAGCCCGGGGCAGATCGCATTGATCCGCACGCCTTGCGCCGCATATTCAATCGCCAGACCCTTGGTAATTGCCGCCACGGCATGTTTCGATGCCGAATAGGCGATGTTGTAAGGCTGGCCCTGCAAAGCGGCAGTAGACGCGGTGTTCACAATCGCGCCACGGCTTGCGATCAGGTGCGGCATCGCGGCCTGACAGATCACATAAACGCTCGTCGCGTTGACCGTCATCAGCAGCTCGAAATCCTGCGCGCTGAACGCATCGGACGGCCCCCACTTCAGCATCCCGGCAATGTTGCACACAAAGTCCAAACCGCCCTGTGCAGCCCTATCCACCAGAGCACGGCACGTGTCGAAATCGGTCGCGTCATAGGCTTGGACAACAGGCTTGATCGCCATCATTGCGGCGGTCTCTTCCAACCCTGCCAGATTGCGATCCCCGATCGTCAGTTGCGCGCCTTCTGCGGCAAATTTGATCGCCGTGGCCCGGCCAATCCCCGAAGCCGCGCCCGTTATCAGCCCGCGTTTGCCTTCAAACAGCATGTCATTCTCCCAAGGGTCTGGCCGCTTTTTGCGATTACCATGTAAAAAAGGGGCGGACATTGCTGCCCGCCCCGTTGTCATCAGAACTTCACAGCAGCCGTCAGGCCATAAGTGCGCGGATCGGGGAAATACCCCACCGTCAACCCGCCGAACCCGGGGCCAAAGTCGATGAAGTTGGAAGGATCGCTTTCCTTGGTCAGGTTGCGCACCCACAGCGAAAATTCCGCCTTCGCTCCGGCCAACGGCACTTCAGCCACGCCTGCCCGCATGTTCACGATGCTGCGGCCCGGTGAACGCGTGTTGTTGGCGTTCTGGGCAGACAGGTTGGGCGTGGTCAGTGCATAGGGGAACGTGAAGTAACCCGATACATAGTTGAAATCACCGCCCACGTTGAAGCGGCCCCAATCGCCTTCGGCCACCCGATAATCCACACCCAGCGCAGCGGTGGTCTTGGGCGTGTGCGGGAAGGCGCGGTTGGCCGAAACATCGGTATCAACCCCGTTCACCGCTTCGATATAGCGCTTGTACTTGGGATCAAGGAAGGCCAGCGATGCATTGATCGTCAGCGCATCAACCGGACGCAACACCGTCTCGAACTCGATCCCGCGAATGCGTGCTTGTGCCGCATTGCGGACAATCGACGAAGCCCCGGCCCCTGCCGTGAACACCGAAAGCTGGATGTCCTTGTGCTCGTTCCAGAACGCAGCCACGTTGAAGATGATCCGGCCATCGGCAAAACGGGTTTTCAGGCCCATTTCATAGCTGTTGACCTCTTCGGGACGATAAGGATTGCACAATTCCACAGCGCCCGTGGGGCATGCCGCAGTCGGCGCGCGGAAATCGTTGGTTTCGCCGTTAAAGCCGCCGGATTTGAAGCCTTGGGCAAAGCGCGCGTAAACGTTGATGCCTTCCGATGCCTGATAGGCCAGCGTTACCGCCGGGTTGAACTTGTTGAAAGTTGCATCAGGCACGCCGCCATAAGGGATATTGGCCACGACAAACGGTGCAAACACGCCATTGGCCGCATCGAAATTGATGCGGAAGAAGCGGCGGATATCCTTGCGCTCGTGGGTATAGCGTCCGCCCAGTGTCAACGTCAGCGCGTCGGTAAACTTGTAATCAAGCTGTGCGAACGCGGCGAAGGCCTCGGTGTTCGAACCATAATCCGATTGATAGGAAGCCCCGCCACCAAAGAAGCTTTGCGGCCCCAGCGTTTCGGCCTTTTCCTTGTAGTAGAACACGCCCGCCACATAATTCAGACGGTCGCTCAGCGCATTACCGCTGACTTGCAGCTCCTGGCTCCAGCTATGGAAATCGGTGTCGCGCTGTGTCAGCGCCACCGGCAGCGGCGATCCGTCCAGATCGAGCGAATCCTGCCATTTCAGATTACGATAGGCGGTGATCGATTTGATCGTCGCCGATCCCAGATCAAGCGCCATCGTCAACGCGTGGCCATAAGTGCGCGAACGCTCGTACAGCGGATTGGCGTCAAGCGAACCGGTCGATTGGCGCGCCGCATTTTCATACAGGTTCAGCGGGAAGAACGCGCCGCCAAAGGCATAGCCGGGCGAATTGGGATCGAAGATATCCTCAAACCGGCCATTGCGGTTGACGCGCACCAATTGCGCATAGTCAGGACGCTGATCGAACTTCGAATAATCGAACATGTAATCGGCGGTAAAGTTGCTGCCTTCAGGCTTGAAGCGCAACTGCACCATGCCGCTCTTGCCATCCACATCGTTGGTGCGCCCGGCCAAGGCGGGACCGGCAGCCACGGCTTGCGGGAACGGGTTGGGCGTCAGCTTGATAAACCCGTCACGCTTCTGGATCTGGCCAGAAAGCTTGAGCGAGAACGGCCCGAACGATGGCAGATCGAGCGACGCGCGCACGCGGCGCTGGTCAAAGTTGCCGTAGGATACCTCACCCCGGAAGCCCAGTTCGCCGCTCGGCATTTTGGGCACAAGGTTCACCGCGCCAGCCAGCGCATTGCGGCCATAGAGCGTACCTTGCGGACCGCGCAGGATTTCCACGCGCTCCAGATCGGCCACGTCAAAGATCGAACCTTGCGCCTTGGCGATATAAACACCGTTCAGGTAAAGGCCGACCGCCGGTTCCCACGTCACTGCCGGATTGATCGTCACCGAACCGCGAATGGCGATCTGCGAAATCGTCTTGTTCGAAGGGGCGCGTTCAAACTTTACGTTTGGCGCAATCGAACCAAGCGCATCAATCGAAGTGATCCCGCGCGATTCCAGAAACTGGCTGCCGACAGCGGAAATCGCGATTGGCACGTCCTGGATGTTTTCCGACCGCTTCTGCGCGGTGACGACGATTTCGCCAATGCCCGATCCGTTATCGGCAGAATCCTGCGCGGCTTCCTGTGCGTGTGCTGATGCACCTGCAAAGACAAGTGCGATCGTAGCCGTGGCAACAAGCAAATTCCTCATGACATCTCCCTCCAGAGCATAATTACGCCATCGCGTATTTCTTTGTCGCCATTTTCATATTGTTTATCGGACAAATTGACAAGTTGTTTGCCTAAACCGTAACCATTTTCCATAAAACTTACGCAAATGTGGGAAAAATGTACCAGTCGCAGAATGGTAGCCCCCATCGTCAGGCCACCCGCGCTGGCGGCTTGTTCGGAATCAACAAGGGTCATCACACGGAACGCGGCAAAAGCGCCGGTTCAGGGGCGCTGCGAATGCCGCAGCCCGCCATCCACCACGATTTCCGTCGCGGTGATGTAACTCGCCTCTTGCGATAGCAGGAACCGCACCACGCTGCCGATTTCCTCGGGCTGGCCAAACCGTCCGGCAAAGGTGCGCGGGCCATAAAGCTGCACCATCGCGTCGCGCATCTCGCCCAGAATCGGCGTATCGATCATGCCGGGGCTGATCGCATTGATGCGGATGCCATCACGCCCCAATTCATCGGCCATGGCCCGCACCAGCGAAATCACGGCACCCTTGGCGGCGGTATAAATCGGGATCATCCCGTTGCCGAACCACGCGTTGATCGATGAAACGGCCACAATCGCACTGCCCGGATTGGCCTTGAGATCATCGGCAAAGGCCTGCGCCAAGCCCAGCAGCGCGCGCACATGCAAGGCCATGCCTGCATCAAACATATCGGGCGTCGCGCCCATGATCCCGGTCGGTTCTGCCGTGCCCGCACAATGCACAATACCGCCCACACTGCCCAGCGCTGCGCGCGTTGCCAAAGCGGCGGGCAGCACCGCCTGCGCATCGCGCAAGTCGGCACCAAGCCCGATGGCTTTCACCTCATGCTGCGCAGCAATTTGCGCCGCCATCGCCTCGGCCCTGCTTGCGTTGATATCCCACAGCGCAACCGGACGCCCCACCGCCGCCAGTGCATGCGCGCTGGCAAGGCCGATGCCGGAAGCTCCGCCAGTTATGACAACGGGCGTTGCCGGGGTGCCCAATTGCGGCGCAGAATAGCTCATTCCGCAGCCTCTTGCGCGGGCAGGAACAGGCACACGCTATCAAAGCCCAGCACATGCGCCACGCGGCCAAGGCCCATCCATGCCGCCGTGCAATGCGCCAGATCGACAATCTCGCCATCGCTAAAATTCTCGTGCATCCGCACCCAGAAATCCGCATCCGCGCTCAGCACTTTGGGCTCTGTGGCAAAGCGTTCGGCAAATTCGATGGCCAGCCGTTCGCGCGCCGAAAACACCGTTGCCGTTTGCCAATCGGCAATATTCGCGAAAAACGCCTCGTCGGGCGCGGGTCCGTTGCCGGTCACCATGGTCGCCGGTGTCTCGCCATTCACCGAATACATCGGCTTGGCGTCGCGTTCACTGCGAAAGTCCTGACAGATCGCGCAACCGTTCAACTGCGCGGTGCGCATCCGCGCGCCCTCGAATTCGCGCAAGGACAATTGCGATTCACAATAGACCGCCCGCGAAAACCCGCCAGCCGCCGCCATGATCCCCGTTGCATAATTGCGCGCGGCAAAGCCGAACGGATCGTGGGCTTGTTCATCCGGAATGGTGATCTTGAGCATCAGGAGTTCCTCTCGATTTTCTTTTATGGTTCTTCAGGCATCGCCAGTGTCTGGGCCAATGTCTGGCACGGGCGCGATGGGCGGCACATTGTGCGTATAGGCCATTTCCTCATGGCGCTCGGCAATCCGCCAGCCATCGGCTGTGCGTAACAGTCTGTCACGATACCACAATCCGATAAAGAACGTCGTTTCACCACCGGTTTCATCGCGGTGGACCATCGGGTTGAACAGGATCGTCCGGCTCGTCGCTTCGTCGCCCATCAGCGTCAGCTTGGTCGTTGCCACCATGTGCTGGAAGCTCGGAAACTGCGCCAGCGCCTTGGGCAACCACGCCTTGATCTGCGCCAACGATCCCTTCGCCCCGCCCGTCTCGGTATAGTCGATCTGCGCATCAGGCGTAAAAATCGTATCGAGCGCATCCCAATCGCGCTCGTCAATCGCAAAGCTGTAGCGCGCAAACAGGTCCTGGATCTCCAGCCTGTCGGATATCTCCTGCAAATCCATCATGCCGCAACCGCCGCCTTGATCGCATATTCCGCCAGCATAGGCCGCGCCATCGCATCGGCAAAAGCGTCATAGCTCCAAGGCCAGCTTGCCGGCACCCCGGTCCGGTCCAAATACCAGCTCGTGCAGCCCGATCCGAAGATCGTGGTTTTGGCAGCCGCTACGCGCCGCACTTCATACGCCGCATGCGCCTCGACCGTCGGCACCACCGAAACCGCCTCGCCCGCGCGCAGCAGGTCCAGCAGCTGGTCGATGTAATCCCACTGCCGCTCGGCAATGTCGATCAACGAGAAGTTGCCCACCGGCCCGGTCGGCCCGTTCAGCATGAACAGGTTGGGAAAATGCGGCAGCGTCACCGCATAATGCGCGGTGGGCCGCTCTGCCCAGAATGCATCCAGCGTCATGCCGCCCTGCCCGGTCACCCCTGCCGGGCGGATGAACCTGTCGGCCTGGAACCCCGTGGCCAGCACCAGCGTATCGAGCTCATGGAACGTGCCATCGGCCATGCGCACGCCCTTGGGCTCCACCCGCGCGATCTTGCCGGTTTCCACATAGACCGCCGGATGCTGCACTTCCTCGTAATAGCACCACGAATAGATCAGCCGCTTGCACGCCGCGCGATAATCGGGCCGCAGCTTCTCCTTCAGTTCGGGATCGCGGATCGATTGTTCGAAATAATCGCGGCAGATATCCTCGATCAGCTGCATCTGCGGGCCATCGATATCGGTAATCGCATCGGTAAAGCGCCGCACATTGCCGATATATTCATCGGCAAAACGGATCGCATCGATCAGCGCCGGATCACGGCGGAACGCCTCGCGCTCCTCCTCGCTGTAAAGGAAATACGGCACCGGCATCACCCATTGCGGCGAGCGCTGGAAGTGGACGAGCTTTTCGACCTTCTTGTTGATCGCCGTCACAATCTGGACACCGGTCGATCCCGAACCGATCAGGCCCACTTTTGCGCCATCAATCGGCGCGTCATCATCCCAGCGCGCGGTGTGGAAAGCTGGACCCTCAAACGTCTCCAGCCCTTCGATCGCCGGAACATTGGGATAGTGCAGCACGCCCGATGCGGCGATCACCACATCAAAAACCTCGGCGCTGCCATCGGCCAGCGTCACCGTCCACCGGCTCGCCTCCTCATCCCAATCGAGCGCCGCCACTTCGGTATGAAAGCGGATAAATGGCGCGATTCCATACTTATCGGTCACGAACTCGAAGTATTCCTGAACTTCCGGCCCGGTCGCGTAATAGGCCTTCCATTCGGGATAAGGCTCGAACGTATAAGTATAGGCATGGGCCGGTACGTCGCAGGAAAGGCCGGGATAGCGGTTCTCGCGCCATGTCCCGCCGATTTTGGCCGCCTTTTCAAAAACCGTAAAGTCCTCGCCGCGCTCTTTCAGCTTGATCGCGGCCAGAACGCCCGCCATGCCGGCGCCAACAATGGCATAGCGCAAAGCGCGCGTGTTCGATGACGTCATGGGTCGCTATCCTCTCGGGCCGCCCCGGCATCTGCTGGCCGATGTGCGTCAAGGCCTGATCGCATGCCAGACAATTCCGCACATCACCCGAAGGTATTAAGCGCGCCTTTAAACTCTTTTAGCGGCACCTTTTTTGCGTTTTCTTCCGGCACATTGGCAGAATTTCCACCTATGGCGGTTGACGAGGGGCAATAGGCTGCGCAAACGGCAGTTTCGGCAGCAATCATGCCAAACCAGCAAAGTGGTCCAAAGTGGAATGAGCCAGGTTTTCAGCTTCGATGCAACAGACGTTGCCATTATTCGCGAACTGCGGGCCAATGGTCGCGCCAACAATCAGCAAATTGCTGAAAAGCTGGGACTTACCGCCACTACAGTCTCTACCCGCATCCGCCGCATGGAAGATGCCGATCAATTGCGCGTTGTTGCCGTATCCGATTTTTCGGCGCATGGCTTCAATGTGCTCTTGCGCATTTCGGTATCGGTCGATGGCCGCCCCGCCTCCGAAGTCGCGCATGAACTTGCCGCCTTGCCCGAAGTGGTTGCCGCCCACATGGTCACCGGCGGCTATGATATCGATATGCTCGTGGCTCTTCACGATTTCGATGATCTGTCCGAATTCCTGCTGGACAAACTCTCGGGCGTGCGCGGCATCCGCACATTGACGCCCGCCATCGTGGTAGACATCATCAAATACAAATTCGATGTCGCACCCATCGAAGGAAAGGCGTAACCGCCATGGCTTCCCCGCAACTTGATACACTCGACACGCAACTTGTCGATATGCTCGCCCGCGATGCGCGCGTCTCCAACCGCCGTATTGCCGCCGAACTCGGTGTCACCGAAGGCACCGTTCGCGGGCGCATCAAACGCTTGCAACAAGATGGCTTGATCGCGTTTACCGCCATAACCGGCTTCCAGCTTGGCCACCGCGCCAGACTGGCCTTCATCAACGTGCAGGCCGATGTTGATCGGGTGCGCGAAGTGGCGCAAGTGATCGCCGATATTCCTGGCGTGAACGCCGTGCTGGTCACTATGGGGCAGTTCAATATCACCGCCATGTGCCTGATCGATGATCTCGATGCGCTGGTCGAACTCGCCTCCGACCAGATCCTTTCGATCAACGGGGTCCACCACGTCGAAACCTCGATTGCGGTCAAAACCATCAAATACAACGCCCGCATGGCCAAGATCACCAAGCCCGAAACCGTGCTTGATGATGAGGATTAAGGGCTAAAACCCATAACGATCTGCGCGTTCGCAAAGCCATAGCGTCATTTGCTATCGATTTGCGGATGTTTATACCAAGTGAAACACGAATCACTCGGGAGAGCGTTATGACCGCCACGTTAGAGGATATTGCCGCACGCCTTGCCGCGTTGGAGGACAAGGAAGCCATCCGCGCGCTCAAGGCCCGCTATTTGCGCGCCTGCGATCTCAAACATGTCGAAGACGTGCGCGATTGCTTCGCCCCCGGCCAGATCCGCATCGCCTATGAAAACTTCCCCGAATTCACCGATCGCGATGCATTCGTCGCCATCTATGAACAGATGGCCTGCAACGGCGGCGTCTATGATCTGCACCATGCAACCAACTGGGAAATCGCGCTGACCGGCGCGGATTCGGCCACAGGAAAGTGGTCGCTCAACTTCCGCACCATCCTCACCGGCCCCCGCCAGATTGTGCGTCTGGCCGTGGAATACCAGGATGTCTACGCCCGCCGCGATGGCCGCTGGTGGATCGTTGAAACCGTCAGCTGCGTCACCTCGATGCTGACCGAACAGGTCGCTGAAGACGGCACCATCACCGTCCTCGCCCTGGCCGAACCACCAGCCGCCTGAAGTCCCCCATGTCCTCCCCGTTTTTGCGAAGCACAAACGGGGAGGTGGCAGCCCATAGGGCTGACGGAGGGGTACTTCTCACCAAACCTCAGGCAAACTCCACCGCCGGCGCAACCTGCATACCCCGCACCACCTGTCCCGGGCGTGCAGGCGTTGCCTGATCTTCGCGGCGGATGATCTGTCCGCTCACCATCGTGGCAACATACCCCGTCGCGCTCTGGTCCAGCCTGCGCCCGCCGCCGGGCAGATCGTGGCGGATCACCGGCGCGTGCAAGGTCAGCCCGTCCAGATCGATCACATTGATATCGGCCTTGTACCCCTCGCGCAAAATCCCGCGATCGGCCAGCCCCACAACGCGCGCAGGCTTGGCGCTCAACATATGCACCGCCTCGGCCAGCGTCATGCGCTCGCCCGTGCGGTCGCGCACCCAGTAGGTCAGCATGAAAGTGGGATAGCTGGCATCGCAGATCGCGGCATAATGCGCGCCGCCATCGCCCAGACCGATCACCGTATCTTCGCGCCGCATCAGGCCCAGCAGCGCATCCAGTTTGCCATCATGGAAATTGCCCAGCGTATTGAGGATCATGCCCGTGCCATCACGCTCCATCAGCACATCATAGGCCACCTCTTCGGGTGTGCGCCCTTGCGCCTTTGCCAGCGCGCCAATGCTCTGGTCGGCAGTCGGTTCATACTGCGGCGGATCGCCAAACGGGAACATCCAATCCCAGATCCGCGTCAGCATCGCCAGCGGATGGCCCGGCTGCGGAATCTCTGACAGCACTTGCGCGCGGAAGGCCGGATCGCGCAACTGCGGCAATTGCTCTTCCAGCGGCAATTCTGCCAAGGGCTGATACGATGGACACAGGCAGAACGGATGGGTCGAAAGCGCCCAGCCTGAAACCAGCCCCACCGGGCGCGGCAAAATCTGCGGCGCTATATCAAGGCCGCGCGCGTGGGCGTCATCCACCACCGCCATCGCCTCATCCCAATTGGGCGAACCGGTATTGGCAAGCGCAAACGTAAACGTCGCCGGCCGGCCCGATGCCTCGGCCACCGCCACCAGACGCCCCAGTTCTGCTTCCCAGGTTTCAAACGGCGCATCCAGCACGGCCTGGAACACGCCGGTCTGCGCCTCGGCCATGGCCTGCGAAATCGCAATCAGTTCGTGCGTATCGGCCCCGTATGTCGGGATCAGTTCCCCGGTCTTGGTCCGGTGGATGTTCAACCGCGATGTGGCAAAGCCGATCGCCCCTGCATCCAGCGCTTCACGCGCAATCGCCTTCATCTGCGCCAGATCATCCTCGGTCGCCACTTCACGCGCCAGCGCGCGCTCGCCCATCACCCACACGCGCAAGGGGCTGTGCGGCAGCAGGCACGCCACATCGATATCGCGCTCCCGCGCCGCCAACGCATCCAGATATTGCGGGAAAGTCTCCCAGTCCCACGGCAAGCCCTCGGCCATGACCACGCCCGGAATATCCTCCACGCCCTCCATCAAGCGGATCAGCGCCTGATGATCGTCCTTGCGGCAGGGTGCAAAGCCCACCCCGCAATTGCCCAGCACGGCGGTTGTCACCCCGTGCGAGCTGCTGGGTGACATCGTTTCAGACCACACCGCCTGCCCGTCATAATGCGTGTGAATATCCACAAAGCCCGGCGTTACAATCCGGCCCGTCGCGTCAATCGCCTCGCGCGCCTCTCCGGCAAAGCTGTTGCCGGCATAGATGATGCGGTCCCCGCGCACGGCCACATCGCCCACAAACGGCGCAGCGCCCGATCCATCAACGATCAATCCGCCCCGGATCAGCAAATCGGCAGCAAGGCCTTGCGCGGTCATCGTGTCTCTCCCATGTGTTTATCGCTTGATACGGGGCCGCGCGGCATGTCGCAAGTGGCGATAGAGCCTCAAAACTCCGCATCAGGCATTTAAAATGCGTCGTTGACCTATCTTTGCGTGATGTAATACCCACTACTTTACGAAAACGTGTGAGAGGATTCGCGAACATGATCGATTATGGCCTTCACGGCAAAGTGGCGCTGGTTACCGGCGCAAGCGGCGGAATCGGACGTGCTGCGGCGCTCGTCTTCGCCCGCTCCGGCGCCAGCGTGCTGGTCAGCGATGTCAACGAAGAAGGCGGCGCGCAAACCGTCGCCATGATCGAAGCCGCTGGCGGCAAAGCCGCCTTCCAGCGTTGCGATGTCAGCAAGTCGGACGAGGTCAAGGCGATGGTCGCCGCTGCCGTATCCACCTTCGGCGGGCTCGATTGCGCCTTCAACAACGCCGGGCTCAACCGTTTGGGCGATGATGAATATGATGACGCCATCTGGGAGCGCAACATCGGCATCAACCTGTCGGGCGTGATGCGCTGCATGCGCGAAGAAGCCGAAGTCATGCTGGCGCGCGGCGGCGGGGCCATCGTCAACACCGCCTCGATCAACGGCATCGTCGGCAATGGCGCACAGCCCGCCTATGTCGCGGCAAAGCACGGCGTCGTCGGCCTTGCACGCCACGGTGCGCTGCGCTGGGCCAAGGGCGGCATCCGCGTCAATGCGGTCTGCCCCGGCGTCATCGAAACACCGATGACCGCGCCGCTGGTCGCCAACCCCGATATGAAAAAGATGATCGATTCCATGACCCCGATGGGCCGCATGGGCACCGCCGATGAAATCGCCGAGGCCGTCGTCTGGCTCTGCTCACCCGCCGCCAGCTTCGTCACCGGCCACGCCATGGTCATCGATGGCGGCGCAACCGCCGTCTGATCGCCGCGCCCTCCCGCCACAGCAATGGCGGGAGGGCGGGCCGTCTCAGCCCAGCGCAGCTTTCAACTTGGCCCCTGCCCGCTCGATAAACGGCATGGCATCGGGCACTGCTTCGAACATCGAAACAAAGCCGTGGATCATGCCCGGCGCTTCTTCCAGATCCACCGCCACGCCCGCAGCTTGCAGCGCCCCGGCATAAGCCCGGCCTTCATCGCGCAGCGGATCATATTGCGCCACCAGCACCGTGGCCGATGGCAATCCGCCCAGATCATCATGCCGCAACACCGCCGCCAGCGTCGGCGCATTGGCGTGATCGCCCACATAATGCGCCCAGAACCACTGCATCATCGCGGTCGAAAGGAAGTATTCCCCGCCGCCATTTTCCACATAGGACGCGCGGGTAAAATCGGCATCGGCCACCGGATAGATCAGCAACTGGTGCGCCAGCTTCGGCCCGCCCTCATCCCGCGCCCGGATCGTCACCGCTGCGGCCAGATTGCCGCCCGCGCTATCGCCCGCCACCGCCAGCCGCGTGGCATCCACGCCCAGTTCCCCGGCATGGGCCACAGCCCACACCAGCGCATCGTAGCAATCGTCCAGCGGCGCAGGGAACGGCGCTTCGGGTGCCAGCCGGTAACCGACCGACAGCACCGCCGCGCCACTCGCCCGGGCCAGCGCGCGTGATGTGGCATCATGCGATTCCAGATCGCCGATCACCCAGCCTCCGCCATGGTAGAACACCACCAGCGGCGGATTTTCTCCTGCACCTTCCGGCACATAAAACCGCGCCGCAATATCGCGTCCGGCCAGGTCCAGCACCAGATCCCGCACCTGCGCCACCGCAAGCGGCGGCCCCATCGCCATCGGCGCATTGGCCGCCCGCAAGGCTTCGGGCGTTATCGTGGCATAATCCACCGGCGGCATCTGCGCCATAAAGCCCAGCAGCGCCTCGACTTGAGGGTTCAGCGTCATCGTCGGTCTCTCCCGTTTACCCGAATTGCGCAGCGATTTCCGCCACCGCCGCGCTCACATCATGCCGACGATAGCCCAGCAGCGCTGTCTCCGCCGCATCAGGCTCATAGGCAATCGTATTGCCGCGTCCTTGGGGGATGGCAATATCGGGCAGCAACGGCAGTTCCTCGTCGCGCTCCTCCACCGTTACATCGCTACCAACCGCCGTGAAAAACAGCTGGAAGTATTCGCGGAACGACAAGTTCTCGTCACCCACCAGATAGGCCCTGCCCGGCTCGCCCCGCAGCAACGCGCCCTCGATGGCTTCTGACAATGACCGGAACGACATGAAATTCGTGCCCCCCACAGGCGCATAGTGCGCAATCGGGATCAGCCCTTTGGCCCACTGCACATAGGGATCGAAAATGGCAGACGGCAGCCCCGGCACCGTGCCCACCATGAACGGCGCGTTCACGCTCACCACATCAAAGCCCGGCCGCCCCTGCGCCCGCGCGCCCTCGCACGCTGCCAACCGCGACTGGATATAGACATTGCCCGGGGTCAGTTCGGGCGCGGCCTGCGGATAGAAGCTGCCCAGCTGCACCGCGCGTTTCACCCCCGCCTCGCGCGCAGCAGCAAAGAATGCAGGCAGCGCTACATGATTGGCCTTGTGCAACCACGCGCCAAAGTCCTCACCCTCGGGCACATGGCGCGGATCGTTTCCGGCCGCAAACACCACCCATTCAAACCCGCGCAACCGCTCTGGCGTAAAGTCGCCCGCCACATAATCGCCCTGCATGAAACCCAGCGCGGTCAAAGGCGTGCCCGCAGGCGCACCCTTCCCGCGCCCGCTAATCGTCACATCATGGCCCTGCGCTGCCAGATGCAAGGCGGCATGGCCACCCAACGCACCGGTCCCGCCAACAACAAGCACTTTCATCCGCATCGTCCTTTAATTGCCGCCGCCCACGTCATGCACCGGGCGCAATTCTTCCCAGTCGACGATCAGCGTCCGCTTCGTGAATTTCCATGCGCCCGCCTCGCGCCGCCACGCGTCCTGATAGCGGATCGCCCAGACCAGCAGCACATCGCCGCCATCAGGCCCCGTCATCCGGTGTTCGGCAGTAGAGCGGGTTTCGCCCTGCGCCCTGTCGCCATCAATCGTCAGCATCTGATCGTGCACCACATGGCGCGTGGCCTTGAACATCTGCCCCAGCGCATCGATCGAACCAAGGTTGCCCTCCAGCCCCGCAATCGCAAAGCCCGGCCCCGTCATCTCCACATCATCGGCCAGCACTTGCCGCCACAGGTCCTTGTCGCGCCGGTCCGCCCCCAGCGCATAAAGCTCTGCCGCGCGCCGCAGCGCCGCCTCGTCGCTCATGCTACGGTTCCCGGCACGACCATGCCATTGCCCGCAATCAGCGGCACGTTGGTCCATTCCCCTTGCGGCGTGCGATACCAGCCCGCCGCTGCCAGCGCCCCGCCATCCACGTGCAGCGTGGTCCCCGTCACCCATGATGCCAGCGGGCTGGCCAGATAGAGCGCCGCGCCTGCGCAGTCGGCAGGCTGGCCAAACCGGCCCAGCGGAATCCAGCGCTCTTCATGCACACGGTTGGCAGGTGGGATCATGTAATCCATCGCCAGTTGCGGCGTATCGGTCGTCTCGGGCGCAATATCGTTCACGCGGATGCCTTCCGGCCCCAGCTCCAGCGCAAGGCTCTTGGTAAAGCCCGTCACCGCCCACTTCGCCGCCGCATAAACGCTGCAATAAGGAATGCCGCGATGCGCCTCGATTGATGTCACATTGATGATGCTCGATCCCGCTCCGGCCGTCCGCAGCAAAGGGATCATCGCCCGCGTCATCCGCAGCAATTGTCCCAGATTGGTGTCGAGGATTTCCTCGGCCTCCTCATCGGCCAGCATCGCAAAGGGCCGCGCGTGAACAAAGTGGCCGACATTGTTGACCAACACATCCAGCTTGCCGCTTTCTGCCGCAATCCGTTCAGCCAGCATCGCGGCTACCCCGCGCTGGCGCACATCGCAACGGATCACCCGCGCTGTGGGCATCGCCTGTTCGGCGGCTTCGGCATTGGCCGGATCGATCTCGGCGATCACCACTTGCGCGCCCGCCCCTGCAAACGCCTCGGCAATCGCGCGGCCAATACCCACACCGCCGCCTGTCACCAGCACGGTCTTGCCACCAAAATCCAGGCCTTGCGAAAGCTGCGCGGGCGCGAGTCCACCGGTCATGCCAAAGTTCCTCTCACGTTATTCTGGCAATCACCCGATTCGATAACCGGTGCTGCCATTTTTACGCAAGGTGCGTCTGGTTTTGCTTCAAGTCAACAATATGCGCAAAATATTGCCAATCCTGCCGCTACACTCCCGGCTGATCGGCAGGCACATGAACGATCAACCCGTCCAGTTCCTCGCCCAATTGCACCTGGCACGACAAGCGGCTGTTGGGCCGTATTTCCGCCCCGTCAATCGCGTCCAGCATATCGCGCTCATCAGGCCGCGCCGCGCCCGTCCGGTCCAGCCATTCCGGCGCAATATAGCAGTGGCACGTCGCGCACTGCATCATCCCCCCGCACAGCGCATCAATCCCGTCGATCAGATTGCCGACCGCCAGTTGCATCAGCGTCATGCCCTCGAAATTCACCACCGTGCGCGATGATCCATCAGGCTGAACAAACGTCACTTTGGCCATTGATTATCCCTCAACGCTGTATCCCCACCGTCGTCATCGCGAGAAGGCGAAGCCGACGAAGCAATCCAGAGCGTAGCGCGCACCGCCTCTGGATTGCTTCGCTACGCTCGCAAAGACGAACCGAAGTTTACGCCACAAAATCAAACATGCGCCGGACAGCCTGCCGCCTTGGCCAGCGCCGCAACATCTGCGGGCGCGCCCTCAACCTTGCGCCGCTTGTACCGCACCCGGCACGGCTGTGCGGGCCAGTATGTCGTCGCACCCGCCACCGGTTTCACCTCGTCGATCAGTTCCATATCGAAGTTCTGCAACAGGATCGCCACCAGCGCCTTCATCTCCATGCGCGCAAAGTTCACGCCGGCACAGCGATGCACCCCGCCGCCAAACCCGATCAGCGAATTGCTTTCGATCTGCGCATCGGGATTGGCCGGGTTGAAGCGTTCGGGATCATAGGCATCTGGATTGCGGAACGTCTCTTCCATGCGGTGGCTGACAGAAGGCGCCAGCAGCACAAATTCGCCCTTCTTGATGGTGTAACCCTCGCGCTCGATATCGGCATTGGCCTTGCGTGAAAGCATATAGGCCACCGGATGCAGCCGCTCGGTCTCGCGCAGGGCAAGGTCCATCTTTTCCATCGCAATGGCATGTTCCCAGCTCAGGTTGCCGCCATCGCCGCCGCCCAGATTGGCGGCAAGTTCATCGCGCAGCACTTGCGCATAGCCCGGGTTCTGCAACAAATCGGCCAGCGCCCAGCTCACCTGTCCGGCGGTCGTTTCATGGCCTGCCCATACCAGCAGCAGGATCAGATGGCGGATAATCTCGTCCGCAACGGGGCGGCCATCGGGATATTTGGTGCCCACCATCGTCTGGAAAAAGTCGGGCGGATCAAGCGGTTCGGCGCGGCGCTTATCAATCCACGATTGCAAGATGGCGTGCAGCTTCTTCTTGGCGCGCTGCGATTTGATCATCTTGGGCGTGGGCAGCCACAGCGGCAGCACAATCTCCATTCCGCCCGAAAAATCGCGGAACAGATCGAAGAATTCGTGCCCCAACTTTTCGTGGAATTCGCGGCCCATAAAGCTGTGCGCGGCAATATCCATCACCACCGGACCCAGCGTCTGGATCAGGTCAAACTCGCCCTCCTCGCCCAGCTGCGCCACCAGATTCAGCGATTCCTCCACCATCACCGGCACATATTGCTTCATCGATGCCGCCTTGAAGCGCGGCATGATGATCGCACGCTGGCGCAGGTATTCGTCCATCTCGGCAAACGAATAAAAGTCCGGCGAAAACATCTTGAGGAAAAACGGCATCGATTCACGGATCGAAAGCAGCTTGTCGGTCTCTTCAAAGAAGAACCGGTTATGCTCGGGCCCCAGCATCACATTCATGCGCTGGCCCATGAAGTTCATCGCGAACATCCGGCCCTTGGTTTTATACCCGCGCTTCAGCACGCTTACCGGATCGCGGAAAAACTGCGCGATATGCCCCAGCAAGGGTGCACCGCCATCAAGAAGGGGAAGACCGCCAGCGGCGCTCGCTGCACTTGCCATGCCATTTCTCCCGAATAATCGCCGGTTTATCCGGCTTGAAAGGTCAATGGTATGTGGGACCAAGCGACACGCAAGAGGGTGCCACCAAAACAGATCACTTCATGATCTACATCGGATCACCAGATGGCAGACAACACCGAACCTTCTTCCCCCTTCCCGTTTACGGGAGGGGTCGGGGGTGGGGCTACCCTTCTTCCCCCTTCCGCTCATCCTGAGCTTGTCGAAGGATGGTGTCGCCGGTAGTTAGACCTACAACACCAGCCCCCCAAACACCCCGCAACAATCAATAAACCGCCGCCGCGTTCTTCTCGCGTGGATTGCCCAGCATCGCGCGGTGCGATGGCCGTTCGTGCCCTCTGTCGGTAACGCCCAGTTCCTTGGCAATCTCGGCCACGATCAGCGTCTGCCCCGAAAGCGCGTCACGGTTTGGCGCGGCATCAATCGCGGCAAGCACATGGGCTGAAAACTCCGGATTCTCCGCCATCGCCAAAAAGCCCTCGTATTGCTCGGGGTTGGTCTGGGCCGCGATTTGCGCCCGCTCGGTC
>CAZSTP010000001.1:34396-35812 GCA_964609325.1 uncultured Novosphingobium sp.
AAAGCCCTCGTATTGCTCGGGGTTGGTCTGGGCCGCGATTTGCGCCCGCTCGGTCAATTGCGGCCCCAGCCACAGCGATACCGCAGCAACACCCGTCCCCCGGAAATCATGCTCCATATCGTGCGCCAGCTTGTCCAGCCCGGCCTTCTGCGCGCCATAGGCAGGCCCGTGCATATAGCAGGTTGCGCCAAACGAGGATGTCATCGCGATCATGCCCGAACCTTGCGGCACCATGATCCTGGCCGCATGCCAGCTTGCCACATAGGCACTGCGCAAACCCACATCGAGGATCTTCTGCGCATCCAGTTCCTTTTCCCAGAACGGCATCTTTTCGATCAGCTGGTGGTGCATATAGGCCGCATTGTTCACCAGCACGTCCAACCGGCCCTGCTCGGCCATCACTTGTTCAAACAGGCGCGCTACGGAGGCATCATCGCCATGATCGCACACCACCGGAATGCCCTTGCCGCCATTGTCCGTCACGCGCTGTGCGGTTTCGGCCACGGTTCCGGGCAGTACCGTGCCGTCCCAGCCCTTGGCGTCGCCGGGCGTCACCGTGCGGCCCGTCACGTAAACGGTATAGCCCAACTCGCCAAAGCCACGGGCAATCCCCGCTCCTGCGCCACGGCTGGCACCGGTAACGATAGCGACCTTCGATTGTGTCATCGCGAAAATCCTTGTCTTAAAAATCGTATTGCGAAGTCGGGATCACATCGATCCGGGTGAAGTCGATAAATCCGGCGCAACTGTCCATCATCGTGGCCAGATTGGCGGCAAACTTTTCAGGCTGTCCTGCCGCATCAAAGAATACTTCGGGCTGGTCCAGCGCCTCGATCGGAAAGCACTCTTCCACAAAGGCGTCATAGGCGGGCGCATCATCGGTCAGCGGGCGCACGATGATGTTCTGCACATATTCAAAATTCGATTGCGTCTCTATCGCCACGCGGGTGTGGTGCGAATGCCAGTGGGCAATCGCATCGTCGCGCGGCAGATCGGGCCGGAACGATATGAAGCTCGCTTGGGAGAACCCCCAAGCCCTTGTAATTCCAGAAATGTTGGAGTGTCTCCCAAGGGAAACCGGCACCGCCGGATGATCGGTATTGGCAATCACCGTGGATTCACACACCAGCCATGCCGCAAACTTCGCCCCATGCGCCGCCAGCACCGCATCCACCCCGCTCCGGAACATCGCATTGGCCGATGGCATCCAGAACTGTACGATGGCCGCCTGCTGCGGCTCCTGCCAGCGCTGCACCAATCCGGCACCCGCCGCCACAGCCTCGTCCCGAACATTGATTCGCAACGATTTTATGCCAACTTGTGCCAAGGCCGCAGGCAGGCTTTGCAATAGCCGTGCACCGCACTGCGCATGTGTTTCATCAACAAACGCCCAAAGCGCAACGATCACTTTTTCCA
>CAZSTP010000001.1:35912-39993 GCA_964609325.1 uncultured Novosphingobium sp.
TAAAGGCCTCGTCGCTCACATCCTCAAGCTTGCCCAGCGGCACTTCCTGCGCATTGTTGACAAGGATATCCAGCCCGCCAAACTCCGCCACCGTCGCTTCGACCGTCGCGGCCAGATCGGTGGCAGACTTCACATCGCACGCCAGCGCCAGCGCCGTGCCGCCGCGCTCGCGCACCATTTGCGCGGTCGTCTCCACTTTCGAAAGCGTGCGCCCCGTCACCGCGACACGCGCGCCTGCCCCCGCCATTGCCAAGGCCACGCCCTGCCCGATGCCTTGCCCCGCACCGGTAATCAGCACGCTCTTTCCCGAAAGGTCCGTCATTCCAAAATCCCTTGAATCAAAATCAAACGATGAAGCGCGCGCGGTAAGAAGCAAAAGCCTCGCGCACCGCATCTTCATTCAGGCCAAAGCGTTCGAGCGAATAATCATGCATCGGACGCTGCTCGCGCTTGTTGCCCGCCATGAACTCGGCCAACGCGGCCTCTATTTTGTCGTCCAGCGGAATGCCGATATGCGCCAGCACCCGCTCGGCCTGCTTCAACGGCTCGCGCGCCACTTCGCGATAATCGATGTCGATAAACCGGTCCTCGCCAATCCGCGCGCGCGCCTCTTCAAACCGCTTCATCCACCCCGCCAGACGCGGAAACCAGAACGCCCCCACTTGCCTGTCGGAATGCTCGGAGTTCAGCTTGTAAAGTGCGGCCTCCATGCTGACATAGCTCGGCACCACCTCCACCGGATCGCGGTGCGTCATTACCAGCACCGCCTCGGGAAAGGCATTGGCCACGGCATCGGTATAGGGCAGGTGCGACGGGCTTTTCAGCACCCACTTGCGCCCCCGCCGCGCCGGGTCCTGCCATTGCAGATACTTCAGGATCGTCTTGAGATCCTCAAAACCCTTCGCCTGATCATAAGTATCAAGCCACTTGGCGAACGAAGGGATAAACGTCATCGCCTCGACCATCGTGGTGATGAACAACTGGCCAAGGATGATGATTTCCTCATCCGGCGCATCGGGATCAAGCGGATGGATCGATGCAAGTTCGGGCGAAAGGTTCAGCCAGCCCTCGATCATCGCTTCGGCATAGCCGCGCCTTGCCACAGGATTGCCGGGTTCATCCCCGGGCAGCGGCGCATAGTTCTGCGCCTCGTACCAGCGGATCGCGGTCATCCCCGGCGCCGATGCCAGCAGGCGGTGAAAGATCGTGCTGCCGGTGCGCGGCAGGCCAAGAATGATCGCGGCCACTTCCACGCGCTCATCCAGTATCTCGGGGTAGCGCTTGATATCCTCCACCATGCGCAGACGGCTGGCGAGGCCTTTGAGGATCGACTCTGTCTGCCCGTCAAACCCCGCAGGCGTCAGCTTGCCCTCGGCATTGGCCGCGGCGATATACTGGTCCATCGGCTCGAAAAACCAGGTATCGCCAAAATCTGCCAAACCCGTGCGCTCCCGCGCCGCATCGAGCAGGGTTTCACGGTCAAACACCGGCGCAGGGTGGGTTGTGGCCATGGCGATGCCTCTCTCCGGGTGCTTTTGCCATCTTGCGTAGATCGCAGCACCATATTGTTCGCAAGTCGCGCTTTTCTGTCATCAATGTGCACGGTTTGCAAACGCGAATTGCCTATGTGCCACCACAATCCTTGTTGCAACGCGCAGCAATGGCGTCTTGCAGAAACGCAATCAGGCGTGACAAGCCCGGCCCCGGCGGGGCTTTCGCGCGATGCACCAGCCATAGCGGGCAATCATGGCGCGGTTCCGGCGGAGCGAGACGGCCAAGCGCAGGCTCTTCATCCGCAGCAAAGCACCAGAGGCACGCCTGACCGATGCCTGCCAGCACCGCCTGCTTGAGCTGGGGCCAGCTATTGACCGTGGCAAGGCCCGCCGCCTGCGCCACTTCGCCTGCGGGGTTTGAACTCCACGCACCGCCGGGCAGGACGGCGTCAAATTCATACCCCCACCCAAGCGGCGGCAAGCCATCGGCAACGCCGTAGATCGCCTGCTGCAACGTCGTGACCTGTACCCCGGCCAGACGCAGCGGCAAGGCCCGGACCAGCACGATGCCCAGATCAGCGCGACGCTGCGTCACGGCTTCCAGCGGATCAAGTTCACCCAGCAATTCGATCGGCACATCGGGATGATCGCGCCGGAACTGCGCAAGCTCGGGCAAAAACTCGCTCGCAATTCCGCCACTTCCGGCAATGCGGATCGGGGCCGAACGCAAGCCGATGTGGCTGACATCCAGCAGCATCGCCGCCGCCTCGCGCTCCATCGCCTCTGCCCCTGCCAAAAGCCGCGCGCCCGCCACGGTAGGGGCATAGCCAAGCGGGGTCTGTTCAAACAGCGGCGTACCCAACGCGCGCTCCAGCGCTTCAACCCGGCGGCCTATGGTGGTGCGATTGACGCCCAGTTGCCGACCGGCAGCGGTATAGGACCCCGTGCGCACAGCCGCCAGGAACACTTCCAGATCGCCCCACTGCATTCGCCCGGATTCCCCCTTTACCCTTGAGACGTGCATTCTTGCACAATAGCGGTGCAGGGCAAGATACTTCGCAAATCTTCATCAGAAGTGCTAATCATCTGGCAATTGCGCCGCGCTGGTCCCGATCAGAAGCGGAAACCTAAGAGAGGGAACACCCTGATGGCGACTTCCAAGGATTACAACCTCGGCGAATTCGATTTTGCACGCGGCTGGTTCATGATCGGCCCGGCCAGCGATGCCACGCGCACACCTGCGCCCATCCGCTATTTCGGCAAGGATCTGGTGCTCTATCGCGGAGAGAGCGGCACACCTTATGTGGTCGACGCTTACTGCCCGCACATGGGCGCGCACCTTGCCAAGAACACGACGTCCTACATCGTGCGCGATGGCGAGCATGTCGAAGGCGAATCGATCCGCTGCCCGTTCCACGGCTGGCGCTTTGGCACCGATGGCGCCTGCAATCACATCCCCTATTCCGATTTCATCCCCAAGGCGGCCAAGCTTGGCACTTATCCTGTGGTAGAGCGGGCGGGCATCTTGTGGATGTGGAACGATCCCGAAGGCCTTGCCCCTGATGTGGAACTGCCCGATTTTGGCGGCCATTACGGACAGCCGGGCTGGGTCGAATGGAAAATCGACTATATGGGCGATCTTAACAGCCACGGCATCGAAATCATCGATAACATGGCGGATTTCGGCCACTTCGTGCCTATTCATGGCGCGACCGATTGGCAATATTTTGCCAACGAATTCATGGGGCCGCACCTGCACCAGTATTACAGCGCAGGGCACCGCACTTTAACCGCGAACCCCGATGACTTCCTCGTGCTCGACACATGGTACGAAGGCCCGGGCTTCCTGCAATCTGCCATGGCCGGCACGTTCGACAGCTTCATCATGATCGCCAACACGCCGGTCGAAGATGGCGTCACCCGCAGCTGGCATGCGCTGATGGTCAAAGTCCACGACGGCAGCCGCGAAACCACGGACGAGGACCGCGCCCATGCGCTGGCCTATCAGGAAGGCAGCCGTCTGGCCTTTGCCCAGGACGTTGAAATCTGGGCAAACAAGCGGGCCTGCATCAACCCATTGGCGCTGCCTTCGGATGGCCCATACGGCAAAGTCCGCCTGTGGTATCGCCAGTTCTACAACCCGCGCGCCATGGCCCCCGACATTCAGGGCCGCGTCAACGGCTTGCATGTCACGCTCGACAAGCGGCCCGGACAAAAGGTGGCCTGAACGCACCAAGCCTTTCCATAAACCTTGAAAAAACAACAAGCGCACAAAGCGCCACGGGAGAATACCGGATGTCCATGCTTTCAGGCAAAGTCGCGATCATAACGGGCGGCGCACGCGGCATGGGCGCTGCGACAAGCCGCCTGTTCGTGCAACACGGTGCCAAAGTGGCGATTGCCGATGTGCTCGACGAAGCAGGCGAAGCCTTGGCGCGCGAACTGGGTGACAGCGCGCGCTTCTTCAAGCTGGATGTGACCAGCGAGGAAAGCTGGGCGCAAGTGGTGGCCGATGTCGAGGCCACGTTCGGGCCGGTGGATGCGCTGGTCAACAATGCCGGCATCCTGATGTTCAAAAGCATTCTGGA
>CAZSTP010000001.1:40093-51579 GCA_964609325.1 uncultured Novosphingobium sp.
CTTGATAAATCCTATGGCAACGTGCCCTTGCAGCGTATTGGCGGGCCGGAAGAAGTGGCAGCCGCCAGTGCCTTTCTGGTCAGCGATGCCGCTTCCTATATCCACGGCGCGGAAATCGTCGTGGATGGCGGGATGACCGTGGGCACCTTTTACATGGGCATGCCGGGCGCGCCGGGAATGTAACGTTCGCGTTAGCTGCCGCCAAGCGAGCCCAGCAACGCCATGAGTTGCGCTTGGCGGTGAACGCCCGTTTTGGCAAAGACCGAACGGAGTTGCACTTTGGCGGTGTTGTGCGCGATGCCAAGCCGTTTGGCGGCCTCAACCAGACTCAGCCCTTCGGCCAGCACTGCCGTCAACCGCGCTTCCGCGATTGTCAGCCCCAGAAAATCGCGCAACGTCTGCGGATCGGCGCGCTGGTCTGCCCCTGGTCTGGCAAGGAACAGCGCCAAGGCCCCTGCCCCTGCATGGATCGTGCTGACATCCAGCGGACGCGCGGTGGCGACCAGATCACCGCACTGCGCCCGGTCAATCCGGAAACGCGTCAACCCGCCAGCGCCTTCACAGGCAAGCAAGCCGGTTACGCGACGCTGGTTCACCGGATCGGCCAAGACCAGGGCATCACCGCGCCTGAGAAGGCCCTCTGCCTGCCCCAGCAGTTCATCAGCCAGCGCATTGGTGCTGACGATCCGGTGATTGCGGTCCAGAATGATCAGCGCCAACCCCAGCCCTTGGGTTGTGGCGTGAAACACGCCATGCTCTGCCCCTGCAAATTCCAGCTTTTCATACAGCCGCACCGCGATCTTGAGATGGGCCGCCAAAGCCTGAAAACGCGCGCGATCATCGCTTGTGAAATTGGGCAAAGACCTGTGCCGGGTTAACCGGAAACGCGCTTCATACCGGCCATCATCAACCCGCCCCGCTCCCATGCCAGTCTGGCCAAAATGCAGGTCGAGCCCCAAGACCTGATCGAAACCCGTTTCGGCCATGACTTTGCGGTATTCCGGATAGGCCCCTTCCGGCAGCAAGCCCATGAATTCGGCATAGGAAGTGACCACGCCATCGCGCAGCCCCTGAAACGGATCATCGGCGAACAGGCTTTGCATGTAATTGGCTTCGAAATCAGGACTGCTGCCGGGCGTCAGAAAGGTGGCGGGCTGACGCTTGCCGGGAGCGGTAATGATCAGCGTTGCGTGGCTGGAATCCAGCCAGCTTGCCAGCGCTTCCAGAAAGCGATGCCATGGCCGCTCTTCAGCTATGCCGGCGTAAAGCGTGGCCAGCAAACCGGAAAATTCAGGATCAACCACGCCAGCCATGGCTATCTTATAGGCCGGTAAAGGCGGACCGGCCACGGAAGTTTGCGCATCCCCCGGCTCAAGGGCCGACGGGCAGCACAACCGGCGCGAATGTCGACAAGAGCGCGGCGTCCAGCAGTTGCGCTTGGCCGGTGATGAAGCCCGCCGCCGGGCTGGCAAGCCACAGCGCCACTTCGGCAACATGCTGAGCGCTGCCCATGCCGCGCAAAGGCACGCGCGGCAGGCTTGCGGGATCCACCATCGCCACATCTGCCGCGCCAATCAGCGGCGTTTCCACACCGCCCGGGCACAGGGCATTGATCCGCGCACCGCGCGCGGCAAAGGCATCCACGCACGATTTGACGAGGCCCACAATGCCATGCTTGGCCGCGCTATAGGCCGGGTTGGCAGGATGCCCGATAACGCCTGCGGCCGATGCCGTAACCACCACCGCACCGCCTTGCGCGATCACCGGTTCCACCGCCTTGATCCCGTTAAAGGCGCCCTTCAGATTGATCGCCACCACCCGATCGAAAAAGGCCTCGTCCACCGTATCCAGCCCTTCGGCAGCGCCATAGAAACCGGCGTTGAGGAAGGCGATATCAAGCCGCCCTGCCTGTTCGATCACATGCGCTGCCATCGCCTGATTGCTGGCATAATCGGCCACATCCACATGCACGGCAGCAGCGCCTGCTCCGATTTCCGCCGCCACAGCCTGCGCTCCGGCCAGATTGAGATCGGCGCAAAACACGCGCGCGCCATCTTGTGCAAAGCGGATCGCGGCGGCCCGGCCTATGCCCGATGCGGCACCGGTAATCAGGGCAACTTTGCCGGCAAAACGTGCGGTCATCCTCTTGTCCCTTTTATGTTACGCCACACGCAGTTCGGTTTTCAGCACCTTGCCAGCGGCGTTGCGCGGCAGGTCATCGACGAACACGAACTGGCGGGGCACTTTGTAATTGGCCATATTCTCGCGCGACCACGCCAGCAGATCGGCCTCGGCAACCGACGCACCAGAGCGGAGCACCACAAAGGCGCGGCCCACTTCGCCCAAGCGTTCATCGGGAACGCCCACCACGGCCACCATGCCGATGGCGGGATGTTCGGCCAGCAGCTTTTCCACTTCGGCAGGGTACACGTTGAACCCGCCCGAGATGTACAAATCCTTTTTGCGATCAGTGATGCGCAAATAGCCGCGCTCGTCCATCGTGCCGATGTCGCCGGTGTGCAACCAGCCCTGTGCGTCAATTGCCTCTGCGGTGGCAGCCGGATCATCAAGATAGCCCAGCATGACCCCTTGCCCGCGCACCAGCACTTCGCCGGTTTGCCCGCGCGGCACTTCATCACCCGCATCATCGGCCACGCGCACTTCATTGCCGGGGAATGCCGCCCCGCAAGTGCGCGCGATGGTTTCGGCATCATCACCCGGAACGCATGTGGTAATGTTCACGCATTCGGTCATACCATAGGCCGTGATCAGATCGGTCATGCCCAGATCGCGCCGGATGCGTTCGACCAGCGATGGCGGCACTGTGGCAGCACCGGTTGTGCCGCCGCGCAGGGATGAACAATCCCACGGGCGCTTGTCCAGTTCGGCCAGCAGCATCTGGAAGATCGTGGGCGGCCCCGGCATGAAGGTGATGCGTTCACGCTCGATCAGATCAATGGCCTGCGCCACATCGAACTGCGGCATCGGCACGGCCACCGCACCAGCCAGAATGCACGCCACCCAGCCCACTTTCAGCCCGAACGAATGGAAGAACGGGTTGACGATCAGATAGCGATCCCCCGTCACCAAACGGGTATTGGCAATCCATACCGCCGCCTGCGGCAAGACCTGCCCGTATGTCATCAAGACGCCTTTGGGGCTTCCGGTAGTGCCGCTGGTAAACAGGATATCCGATACGGTATCGGCATCAATCGTCGCCAATGCAGCGTCCACCGCCGGATCATCTGCACCTTTGCCCAAGGCCGCAAATGCGCCAAACCCGTCGCCGATCAACACAGTCTGTTCCAGCGCGGACAATTCCTCGCCCGCAATCAGTGCGCGATAATCAATGCCCAGGAAGCTATCGACCGTAAACAAGACCCGCGCATGCGTGCGGCGCAGGATATCGCCTGCCTCTCGGCCTTTCAGCCGGGTGTTCAAGGTAACAACGCTGGCCCCGCAGGTCATGGCCGCAATCGCCGCAACAATCCATTCGCGCGAATTGGGCGCCCAGACTGCCACCCGATCCCCCGCACCGATGCCGTGCGCCAACAGCGCGGAAGCAGCCGCGCGGCTGTGCTGCCACAGTTGCGCAAAGCTCCACACCGCGCCCCGGTCAATAACAGCGGGCGCATCGCCCCATTGCGCTGCGGCAGCTTGCGCAGCGTGAGGGATGGTTCGGGGAAGCGGGTGCAGCGTTGTCATGGCAGCGTTCGTCAGGCCACTTCAAACAGGCCGGCAGCGCCCATGCCGCCCGCCACGCACATCGATACGATCACGTATTTCACTCCGCGCCGTTTGCCCTCGATCAGGGCGTGCCCGACAAGGCGCGACCCCGTCATCCCGAACGGGTGCCCGATGGCAATGCCGCCGCCATTGACGTTGAGCTTTTCAGGATCAATGCCCAGTTTTTGCTGGCAATAGACAGCCTGGCTGGCGAACGCTTCGTTGATTTCGAACAGGCCGATATCTTCCAGTTTCAGCCCTGCCCGATCAAGCAGCTTGGGGATCGCGAAGACCGGGCCGATGCCCATTTCATCCGCGCCGCAGCCTGCCACCTGAAACCCGCGATAGATGCCCAGTACCGGGCGGCCTTCCGCTTTGGCCGTGGTCAGGTCCATCAGCGCTTGTGCCGATGCACCATCGGAAAGCTGGCTGGCGTTGCCCGCTGTCACGTGCTTGCCCTCGGCGATCACCTGCCCGTTCTTGAACACCGGCTTGAGGCCTGCCAGCGCCTCATAGGTCGTGCCCGCCCGCACACCCTCGTCTTTGGCCAGCGTAACTTGTTCCTTGCCGGTCTCGTTGCCTTCCTTATCGAACAGCGCACGCGTGACGGTGATCGGCACGATCTCGTCATCAAACTTGCCCGCAGCTTGGCCCTCGGCAGCGCGCTGTTGCGAAAGGGCCGCGAACTGGTCCTGCGCCTCGCGGCTCACGCCATAGCGCTCGGCCACGATTTCGGCGGTCTCGATCATCGCCATATAGGCATAAGGATCAGCTTCCTTCACCGCTTCCGACCGGTTTCGGAAAGCAGGCGTGTGCTTGTTCAGCGTCAGCGAGATGCTCTCCATCCCGCCTGCCACCGCCACGTCGATCTCGTTGCACATGATCCCGCGCGCGGCCAAAGCGATGGCGTTCAGCCCGGATGAACACTTGCGGTCCAGCGTGAAGCCGCACGTGCTGTCGGGCAGGCCCGAGGTGTGGACGGTCAAGCGCCCCAGGTTATAGCTTTGCGTGTTCCAGTGGTTGCCCACGCCCAGATAGACATCATCCACCCGCGCCGGATCAATGCCCGCGCGCGCAATCGCGGCATTCACAACATGTGCGGAAAGGACCGGTGCCTCGGTATCATTGAAGGCACCCCGATAGGCTTTGCCAACGCCGGTACGGGCGGTGGAAACGATAGCAGCTTCGCGCATGTCAAATCCTCTTGAAAGCTTGGCGGTCAGGCAAAGCCGTGCATGTTTGTCGGGCCCCAGAAGGCCCGCATTTCCATCACTTCACCGGCTTCGTTAAACCGGAACGTATCGATCACATCGATCCGCTTGTCCGATCCTTCCCAGTGCAGGTTCACCGAAAACGCGAAGACCGCATAGTCACCCACAACACGGATGGGGCCTTCCAGCTTCAGCTTGGCACCGGTTGCCATCGATCCGGCATAAAACGCGCGGATGGCTTCGCGGCCATGATGGATCGGGCTGCCAACCGGGTCTTCGCAGGTGGCATCTTCGGCATAAAGCGCGGCAACACGGTCGGAACTGCCCGCATCGAAGGCGGCAACATATTCGTGGACAGCAGCTTCCATTGTCGTGGGATCAGGCATCGCTCACCTCCGGAAAATAACGGCTTATGGTATCAAGCACACAGGCGGGCTTATCCTGCCCCTCAATTTCGATAGTGACGCGGACGACCGATTGAATGCCGCCCTTCACCTCTTCGACCGAGACGATTTCACCCGCCCCGCGAATGCGGCTGCCGACTTTTACCGGCGAAAGGAACCGCAACCGGTCAGCGCCGACATTCACCGCATGGGCAAAGCCGCGCACTTCGATCAATTGCGGCAGGAAGTAATTGACAAGGCTCATCGTCAGATAGCCATGCACAATCGTGCCGCCAAACGGCCCCGCTTTGGCGCGTTCCACATCAACGTGAATCCATTGGTGGTCGCCAGTCACATCGGCAAAACCGTTGACCCGTTCCTGATCGATCTCCAGCCATTCCGTCGGCGCCAGAACGGTGCCTTCAGCGCCCATCAAGTCCGCCGGTTTTGCAAAGATTGTGGTCATGATCAGGCCTTCTGGCTTGATACCGGGACGATTTCCCCGGTCATGTAGGACGATAGATCGGACGCCAGAAACAGCATCACATTGGCCACTTCCCACACCTCGGCAGGGCGGCCATAGGCCTCGGTCTTGACCAATTGCTCCAGCATTTCCTCGGTCGTCACTTTGGCAAGGAAAGGATGCATCGCAAGGCTGGGGGCGACCGCATTGATCCGCACGCCATGATCCGCCGCTTCCAGCGCGGTGCAACGGGTAAACGCCATCACGCCCGCTTTGGCCGCCGCATAATGCGCCTGCCCGCGCTGCGCCCGCCACCCCAACACCGAGGCATTGTTGACCATCACGCCCGAACGGTTGGCATACATCGATGGCAGGAACGCGCGGGTCATGCGGAACAGGCTGGTCAGCGTCACGTCGAGCACGCGGCTCCACTGGTCGTCGGTCATGTCAACGACATTGGCCTCGCCACCCAAGCCTGCGTTGTTGATCAGCACATCCACTTTGCCGAACGCCGCCAGCGCTGCATCGCGCAAGGCCTGCACGGCGTCTTCGCTGGTCACATCACACACCGCCGTCAGGGGCCGCGCGCAGCCCACTTCTGCCGCGATCCGGTCTGCCGCTTCACCAAGGCGGCGTTCGTGGAAATCGCTGATCAGCACACGCGCGCCCTCTTCGGCGGCGCGCTTGGCCACGGCAAAGCCGATGCCGGTGCCAGCAGCAGCGGTCACGACCACGGTCTTGCCTTTCAGCATGCCCAGCGGTGCGGGATAGGCGGGAACGGGGACAGTCATGCGTTTCCTCGTGGTTCGCGCGGAAGACCCAAACCGCGCTCGGCGATCTGGTTGCGCTGGATCTGGTTGGTGCCACCGTAAATCGTGTCGGCGCGGCTATAGAGATAGAGGTTGGGCAAGGCATCCCAGGCATAGTCATCGCCGTCAGCCACTTCTGCAGCTTGCCCCAGAACGTCCATCGCCAATTCGCCCAGATTGCGCCGCCATGTGGCCCATTGGATCTTGTAGGTCAGTGCCGCACCATCAATCGCGGCCAGATCGGTGCCGGAAAGCATGCGCAGCGCGCCATAGCGCATCAGGCGCAGGCCGATTTCCGCTTTGGCAATACGCTGGCGGATCATCGCATCGCGCATCCGGCCATTGGCCTTGGCCGCTGCGATCACCGCGTCCAGTTCATTGCGGAATTGCATTTGCTGGCCCAGCGTGGAAACGCCGCGTTCAAACGCCAGCAACGCCATCGCCACTTTCCACCCCTCACCCGCCGCGCCCAGCATGGCATCAGCCTGGCAGCGCGCATCGGTCAGGAACGTCTCGTTGAACTCGGCCTCGCCGTTGATCTGGCGGATGGGCCGCACCTCGATGCCGGGCTGCTCCATGTCCATCAGCAGGAACGACAAGCCCTTCGGCCCCTTCGATCCTTCCTCGCTGCGCGCCACGACGAAGATCATGTCCGAATAATGGGCTAGACTGGTCCACACTTTCTGGCCATTGACCACCCAATCGCCACCCTCCAACCGCGCCTTGGTCTTCACATTGGCAAGGTCTGATCCGGCACCCGGTTCGGAATAGCCCTGACACCATATCTGCGTGCCCGCCGCGATTCCGGGCAAATAGCGCGCTTTCTGTTCTTCAGAGCCGAAGGCCAGAACCGTTGGCCCGGTCAATTCCACGCCGATGTGATTGATGCGGTTCGGTGCACCGGCGCGGGCATATTCTTCAGCAAAGATAACCTGTTGCGCCAGCGTCGCATCGCGCCCGCCCCATGCCTCGGGCCAACCGATGCACGACCAGCGGTGCGCCGCCAATTGCTGCTCCCATTCCTTGCGGCGGGGGATGGCATCGCACAAATTGGGAATGCCGCGAATGTCGGCAAATGGCCCTGCCATCTGCGCTTGCAGCCAATCCGCACATTCGGCGCGGAAGGCTTCATCCTCAGGCGAAAAGCCCAGTTTCATGCAGCCTGATCCAGCACCAGCGCGGCAATCTGTTCGCGGTGCCACTGGCTGTCACCCAGCATCGATGAAACCGAACGCGCCCGTTTGAAGAACATGTGCGCGTCATGCTCCCACGTAAAGCCGATGCCGCCGTGCAACTGGATCATGTTGCCCGCGCACATGTGGAACGTATCGGCGCAAAACGCCTTGGCCGAATGCAGCGCGATCTGCACTTCATCGCTGCCTTCATCCACCGCACAAGCCGCCCAGTAAACCGCCGAACGGGCCTGCTCGATCTCGATCATCATATCGGCAAGCCGGTGCTTGTAGGCCTGAAACGATCCGATCTGCCGTCCGAACTGCACGCGTTCCTTGGAATAGGTAACCGTGCGATCAAGCGCCGCCTGCGCGCCGCCCAACGCCTCGGCAGCAAGGCAAATCCATCCCGTCACGTCCAATGCGCGGAGGGCAGCGGCATTATCGGCAAAGCTTTCCGCCGCAGCATTGTCCAACACAACCGTGGCCAGGGGCCGGGTCTGGTCCATCGTCACATGCTGCGTCACGCTTACGCCCGGCGCGGTTGCTTCAACCAGAAACACCGTGTCGCCAGCGGTCAACACCAACAGGCTGGCACAGCCACCGTGCGCCGCAAAACGGAATGTGCCCGACAGCGTGCCGTTGCCGATCACCGCGCCTGCGCCGCTTGCCGAAGTTGCAATCACTTCGCCGGAAACCAGCGCAGGCAACCACTTGGCCTGTTGATCCGGGCTGCCCCCTGCCACCAGCGCATGGGCTGCACGCGCATTGCCCAGCAGTGGCAGCGCGGCAACTTGTGCGCCAGCAGCCTCTGCAATCAGGGCAAATTCCACCATGCCAAGGCCAACCCCGCCAAGCTCTTCGGGCACGCCGATGCCTGCAAGGCCCAGTTCCGTGCAGAAGCTGGCCCACAGATCACGATCAATCCCGTCTGCTGCCATGGCCTTGCGCGTCCGCTCGCTCGTCGCATTTTCAGCGAAAAAGCCGCGCGCGGTTTCGGCGATCATGGCCTGTTCTTGCGTAAAAGCGAATTCCATCAATCCAGATCCTTGAAAACGGTAAACTTTACGCGGTGCCCCAGACCTTGCGGGGCGGCACGCGGTCTGCCAGCAACTTGTCCACCACATCACCCACTTGCGCAGGCTCCCAGCGCGCTTGCCTGTCGACGAACGGGCCTTCGCGCCAGCCATCCTCCAGCATGATCTTGCCGCCTTCGAGTTCGAATACGCAGCCCGTCACGTGCGCCGACGCAGCGCTGCCCAGCCACACCACCGTGGGCGCAACATTGGCGGGGTCCATCACATCAAAGCCGTCTTCCACGGCCTTCATCTTGTCGGCAAAGGCGCCTTCGGTCATCCGTGTGCGGGCAGACGGGGCCAGTGCATTGGCGGTGATGCCATAGCGGCCAAGCTCTGCGGCCTGCACCAAGGTTAGCGCTGCAATGCCGCCCTTTGCGGTGGAATAGGCGGCTTGCGCGATCGATCCTTGCAGGCCAGCCCCGCTTGATGTGTTGATGATCCGCGCATCGGGATCGCGGCCTTCCTTCTGCTTGGCCCGCCAGTAATTCACCGCATGGCGCGCAAGGCAAAAATGCCCGCGCAAATGCACATGCATGGTGGCATCCCATTCATCGAGCGTTGCCGAAACGAACATGCGGTCGCGCACGATGCCTGCGTTGTTCACGATCACATGCAGATCACCAAACGCCGCCAAGGCCGCCTCGACGATCCGGCCAGCGGCATCCCAATCGGTGATGTCCTCGTAATTGGCGATGGCCTTGCCGCCTGCTGCCACGATTTCAGCCACAACGGCATCGGCGGCGCTGGTATCGCGGCCTTCACCGCCCAGCGATGTGCCGATGTCATTCACCACCACATTCGCGCCCTCGGCCCCAAACGCCAGCGCATAGGCGCGGCCAAGCCCGCCTGCGGCTCCGGTAATGATGACGGTCCGGTTATCGCATAGCCCCATGATTCAGTCGTCCTTGCTCGCTTGGGTATCGGCGGGGGTGCGGCGCATGTGTGCGCTGGTGTCCCCCAGAAAATCGATCTTGGCATAGTTGCGTTCGGTGAAATGCCATTCGCCATCGGTCAGGGCGAAGCGGTCCACATATCGGCCACTGCCAACGATTTGCAGCGCATAGCCTTCGGTCTGCTGCAAAACCGTCCACTGCGAACGGCACGTGGCGCTCTGCCCATCAGCGGCCAGTTCGATGATCGGGTTGGTGGTGATATGCCGGGTGCGCGGGCTTCCGTCATAGACATGGACCCACGATTGCCACATCGCCAGAATGGCCGGAACACCCTCGATGCGGCTGTCCTGCGTCAACAGATAGCCACGGTCAAAAAGCCGCGCGGCACCTTCGAAATCGCCATCGTCAAATGCCTCGGCATAACGATAAAGCAAGTTCGGGATGGCTATGGCCGGATTGGCGGTCATCGCATCACAGCCGTTCGATGATGGTGACGTTGGCTTGGCCCCCACCTTCGCACATGGTCTGCAAACCATAGCGACCACCGGTACGCTCCAGTGCATTGAGCAGCGTGGTCATCAGCCGCGCGCCCGATGCGCCCAGCGGATGGCCCAGCGCAATCGCGCCGCCGTGAATGTTCACCTTTTCGTGCGGGATGCCCAGTTCCTGCATCCACGCCATCGGCACCGATGCAAAGGCCTCGTTGCATTCGAACAGATCGATATCGGCAATCGTCATCCCGGCCTTGGCCAAGGCATGTTGCGTTGCCGGGATCGGCGCGGTGAGCATCCACACCGGATCATCGGCCCGCACCGAGATATGGTGAATGCGCGCGCGCGGCTTCAATCCATGCTCTTTGACCGCGCGTTCGCTGGCCACCAGCAAGGCAGCCGCACCATCGCAGTTCTGGCTGGCGACGCCTGCGGTGATCACCCCGCCCTCTTGCACTGTGCGCAAACCGGCAAGGGCTTCGAGTGTCGTGCTCGCACGGATCGTCTCATCATGGGCAAGCCCTTCAAGCGGGGCGATCTCATTGGCAAACCAGCCATTGTCGGTGGCCGCTTGCGCGCGGGCGTGGCTGGCCACGGCAAAGGCCTCCATCGCCGCGCGCGTGATACCCCACTTGGCGGCAATCATTTCGGCTGAATTGATCTGGTTGAGCAGCCCGTCGCCATAGCGTTCGCGCCATCCTGCCGAACCGGTAAACGGATCGCCAAAGCCATAGGCCTCGCCTGCGTACATCGCGGCGGAAATGGGAATGGCGTTCATGGCCTGGCTGCCGCCTGCCACAACCAGATCCTGCGTCCCGCTCATCACGCCTTGCGCGGCAAAGTGCAGGGCTTGCTGCGATGAGCCGCACTGGCGGTCAATCGTGGTGCCCGGCACGTGTTGCGGCAGGCCTGCTACCAGCCATGCGGTGCGTCCGATGTCGCCCGCTTGTGGCCCGATCGTATCGCAGCAGCCCCAGACCACGTCATCCACCAGCCCTGCGTCAATCCCGGTCCGGGCGATCAGGGCCTTGATCGGATGCGCGCCAAGGTCTGCCGGGTGGACGGCTGCAAGGCTGCCCTTCTTGCGGCCAACAGGCGCGCGAACCGCATCGATGATATAGGCTTCAGGCATCGTCATCCGTCCTTCAGGCAAAAGTATGTTCGGGGCCGATGGCCAAAGCGCCGCCAAGCACCGCTTCATCAACGCGGGCATAATGGAATGCGCGGTCGCCCCACGCGCCTGCCAGCGCCCAGGCGCG
>CAZSTP010000001.1:51679-57400 GCA_964609325.1 uncultured Novosphingobium sp.
GGATCGCGGTTGCCTTCCTGATCGAGGCGGCGCAGCACTTGCGGGCCATGCGTGCCCTCAAGGTAATCCCGCACACTGCTCGCCAGTGTCAATTGATCGTCGGTGAAACGGAAATCCATCGCTTGGCCCCTCTTCAACCGTTGCCGATACGCGGCAGGCCGAGCAGGCGTTCCGCGATGATATTGCGCTGGACCTCGTTCGATCCGGCATAGATCGGGCCGGAAAGCGAGAACATGTAGCCCTCCAGCCACTGGTTGATGCGCCCGTCGTCAAACCGTTTGAGTTCGGCTGCCGCCCCCAGCAATTGCATCGCGGTGCGGTGCATCGTACGGTCGAGTTCGGACCAGAAAATCTTGTTCAGGCTGGCCTCTGCCCCAATCTTGCCGCCCGCCATGATCTTCGATGCCACAGCATATGTGTTGTAGGCATAGGCCTGCGCCGCGCCCCACGCCTGCACCACCGCTTCGCGCGCGGCGGGCGAGGCTTTGCCTGCATGCTCGCGATACAGCTCGACCAGTCGCTTGGCGGTCGCCTGAAACCGGCCCGGCGAACGCAGCATAAGCCCGCGCTCAAACCCTGCCGTGGCCATCGCCACGTTCCAGCCCTGCCCTTCCCCTGCAAGGCAATTCTCCACCGGCACGCGCACTTCATCAAAGAACAATTCGGCAAAGCCGGTATCGCCATGCAACTGGCGGATCGGACGGCGGGTGATCCCGGGCGAATTGATATCGAACAGGATGAACGTCAGCCCCTTGTGGCGCTTGCTTTCAGGGTCTGTCCGGAAAATGCCAAATCCCCAATCGGCAAAGGCCGCGCGGCTTGACCATGTTTTCTGGCCGGTAATCACATAGTGGTCACCGTCCCGAACGGCTTTTGACTGGATCGCGGCCATATCGCTGCCCGCGCCCGGTTCAGACCACGCCTGCGCCCATATTTCCTCTCCGCGCGCCATCGGCGGCAGGAAACGCGCCTTCTGTTCCGGCGTGCCAAACTCCATGATCGTGGGGCCAAGCAGGAAGATGCCGTTCTGGTTTGCCCGATTGGGGCCACCAGCGCGGAAGTATTCCTCTTCGAAGATCAGCCATTCGATCAGGTCCAGCCCGCGCCCGCCAAATTCCTCGGGCCATGTCACCATGCCCCAGTTCCCGCTCGCCAGCTTGCGTTCCCATTCAACGTGGGCGTCATAGCCTTCGCGGCATTCCAGCGTCACCAGCGGCTCTTTGGGGACATTGGCCTCCATCCAGCCGCGCACTTCGGCGCGGAAAGCGTGTTGTTCAGGGGTATAGGTAAGGTTCATCAGAACTTGGCCACCTTGCCGGTTTCCACAAAAGCGTCGCGCGCTTTCTGGCTGTCTTCGTGCATATACATTTCGAGCGTGAAGCCCTGCTCCCAGCGATAGCCGCGATCCACATCGCGCGGCTCCAGCCCGTTCAGCGCCTCTTTGGCGATGACCAGCGCCTTGCGGCTCTTGGAGGCAATCACCGCGCAGAATGCTCGCGCCTCGGCCACAAGATCGGCGCGCGGCACCACCTTTTCCACCGCGCCCAGACGATAGGCTTCCTCTGCCGGGATATTGCCGCCGGTAAAGAACGCAGCGCGCACCTTGTGCAGTGGCAGCATCCGCGAAAGGTGGCTGGCCCCGCCCATCGCACCGCGATCCACCTCGGGCAGCGAGAAGAACGCATCGTCCGCCGCGATGATCGTATCAGAGGCCCCGCAAATGCCGATGCCGCCGCCGATCACAAACTTGTGCGCGGCCACAACCACCGGCACTTCGGCATCGCGGATGGCCTTGAACGTCAGGTAATTGCCGCGATTGAGCACAGTGATCCGTTCGGGATGCGCCTGCATCTCCTTGATATCCACCCCGCCACAAAACCCGCGCGCCGTTTCCGCCGCACGGATCAACACGCAGTTGACTTCCGGATTGCCCGCCGCCGCCGTGATGATGGCAGGCAAGGACATCCACGTTTCGCTATCGAACGCGTTGACCGGCGGCACATCGAACACGATCTCGGCAATGCGGTCGCGGATTTCGGTCGTAATCGGCATGGGTCAGTTCCCGTTACAAAGCGCGGCGATGCTCGCCCGCGCCTGTGCTTCGATGGATTGCAAAAGATCGGCGCAGGTCGGCAAATCGCCCAACCGGCCCGCAACAACGCCGGTGGCCATCAGGCCCTGTTCGGCATCGCCAGAAACAACCGCGCGCATGATCATCATCGGCGCTGCTGCTGCCATGATGGCTTGCGCCAGCGGCATTTCGCCATGCGCGGTCATCGCGCGGGCGCTGGCAATCACTTGCCCCACGCTCCAGCCATTCTGGCGCTTCATCGCAAGGCCCGCTTCCATCGCGCGCGCCCACATCGCCAACTTGCCCGAAGCTTCGATGCGGCGCAGCAAGGGGTTGAGGATCATGCGCTGCGGCATGCCATCGACTTTGGTGGAAACCGCGATGTCACCGGTCCCGGCTTTCACATAAGCAGCCTTGGGTGCGCCCGGAACCGGGCTTTCCGCGGTCATCAAAAAGCGCGTGCCCATCGCCACGCCCACAGCGCCAAACGCCAGCGCTGCGGCAAGACCGCGCCCGTCGCCAAAGCCGCCTGCGGCCACCACCGGCACATCCACCGCATCCAGCACTTGCGGCAAGAGCACAGTCGTTGGCACCGCGCCGGTATGGCCGCCGCCTTCGCCGCCCTGCACGGTCACCATCTCGCAGCCCAGTTGCACCATCTTTTGCGCATGCTTCACCGCGCCGACGGTGGGGATGCACAAGATACCGGCATCCCGGAACGCGCCGATCATCTTGGCATCAGGACCGCGCCCGAAGCTGACCGCGCGCACCCGGTCCTTGTTGGCCAAAATAGCTTCGACAATCTGTTCCGCACCGGGCTGGAAGCTGTGGAAATTCACCCCGAAATTGTGCGGCGTCAGATCGCGCAACCGCGCAATCTCTTCGCGCGCTTCGGCAGGCTGCATTACCGCACAGGCCAGAAAGCCGAAGGCCCCGGCATTGCTGGAGGCAGCAACCAGTTCGGGCTTGGCAACCCAGCCCATCGCGGTCTGGATCACCGGCAAACGGCACCCGAGGCGCTGCGTCAAAACCGTGGCAAGTGCATCGCCCATCAGGATTGATCAGCCTTATTCGCTGCCGCTGCCGATTTGCCGCTGACGCCCGCAATCGAATTGCCGGTCACCAGATCGTTCTGCGCGTGGGCAAAATGGTGCATGTGATAGACCGCATCCATCGCCGCGCGCTTGCCGCGCAGTTCCTCGACGTGGTTCACCGCCTGCTTGGTCAGCCAGTTGCCCAACCGGTTTTGTCCTGCCAGTTTGGTTGCCCATGCTGCGGTGGCCTCGCGCAATTGTTCACGTGGCACCACTTTATTGACCATGCCGAAATCATAAGCGCGGGCAGCAGGCATACGCTCGCCCAGCAGCAGGAATTCCTTGGCCACGCGCGGCGGCAGTTCATAGGCATGGGCGAAGTATTCCACCCCCGGAATGCCCATCAGCGGGTTAACCGGGTCCTGGAAAAACGCATCGTCCGATGCCACGATCAGATCGCACACCCACGCCAGCATCAGCCCACCGGCAACGCATGCCCCCTGCACCATCGCAATCGTGGGCTTGGGAATGTCGCGCCAGCGGCGGCACATGCCAAGGTACTGTTCCTGCTCACGCGTATAGAGCAATTCCGCACCCGGCTTGTTGGTATGCGGGGCAAACATCAGCCGCTTGTCAAATTCGTGATGCAGATCGCGCCCCGGCGTGCCGATATCGTGGCCTGCGGAAAAGTGCTTGCCCTCGCCCGCCAGCACGATCGCACGAACGCCATCATCCTGCGTGGCGCGATTGAACGCATCGTCCAGCGCATAGGTCATCTGCCCGTTCTGGGCATTGTTGAACTTGGGCCGGTTCATCGTGATCCACGCGACATTGTCGATCACTTCGTAGCGGACGGGTTCCTCCGTCTCGTATACGATATCCACCTGTTTTGGTTCGACCAGATCCGTCATCGTGTCATCTCCTCAGGCGGCCCGCACGGCGGGCGGGTTATCTTTGATCACGCTGGCGCGGATATTGTGCGGATCAAGCGCGGCGATCACCTCCAGCGCCTCCGCGCTTGGCATCGCTGTCTCACCCATCGTCCCGGCTTGGGCGAGTTCGAATCCGGTGGCCGCCTGCACTTCGTCAAACGTCACGCCGGGGTGCAAAGACACCACGCGGATCGCGTTTTCAGGCCCGGCAAAGTCCATCACGCACAAGTTCGTGACGATCACGCGCAAGTCCACGGCCGAGAAATTGCCGCCAGCGGTGCGCTTGGCCGGATTGTAGCCCACGCCCGAAATCATATCGACATGGGGCACAAACACGCGCGGGCCGTGGGCGGGGAAGAAGAACGAGTTGGGGTGATAGATCGTGTTGCCGGGAAACCCGCGCACGCCCAGCATTTGCGTCTTGGGCTTGTCGTAAGTTCCGCCCATGTACGAAAGGTTGATCTGGCCGAAGCGGTCAAGCTGGGTTGGCGTCACCATCGCATGGCGGCGGCCAGACCATACCGCGCTATCGAAAAAGCGCGAGAACGGCAGATGGCCCGCAGGTTTGCGCGCATCATAGGCGCGCGGCCCCAAGGGCACCGGCTGCTCGACCAGATAGGCCTCGCCATCGGTCATCATCAGTTCGGGCGTATGCGTCAGCTTGGCAAGGCCCGCTGCCAGACGCGGCACGGGGCCAACGCCGGTTGCCACGATCTCGCCATTGTCGCGGAATGCCTCGGAACAGGCAAAGATGCACAAGTCTACAAGGGTAATGTCGCTCATCAGAAAATCGGCAAGGGCAAGCCCGTCACCGCCTCCTTTCCGCCAATGTTTGCAAGATATTCGGCTTCCGATGCGCCAACAAAGCGGTCCTTCACCGCATCCCAATCGCCCGGATCGCGCGCGCTATCGGCGTAAGCCTTGAACGCCTTCATATCCCAGCCATAGTGCGGCGGCATCGAACTTGGGTGCGCTCCACACGGCATTTCCACCACGCCCGAAACAAAGCACCGCTCGAACAGATTGTCCTGCGCACCTTCGGGGTAATGGTCTTCCATCTTGTCGACCAGTTCCTCGCACGAAACATAGGCCTTGGCCGCAGCCTTGGCGAACCATTCGTCGTAATAGGCATCGGGGCCGAACACTTGCACATTGCCGCGCCAATCGCTGCGGTTCACATGGATCAGCGCCGCATCCAGCTTCAGCGCTGGCATCGCGATCAGCGTCTCGGCATCGTCATAGGGCGATTGCACGGTCTTCAATCCGCCCAGTTCGGCAAGATCGGTGCCAAGGCCCACGCGCGTGGGCAGGAAGGGCAAGCCGAAGGCTGCTGCCTTCAGGCCCCATTGGAACATGCCCTCGTCCAGTTCCAGCGCTTCCAGCGTGCCGCTCTCGCGGGCTTTGCGGAACCACGGCTCCAGCGGGATCGCATCAAGGCTGACGAAAGCGAACACCAGTTTGCGCACTTTGCCCGCCGCGCACAGCATGCCGACATCGGCCCCGCCATAGGCCACCACGGTCAGGTCCTTGAGGTCCGACCGCAAGATTTCGCGCACCAGCGCCATCGGCTTGCGGCGCGGCCCCCAGCCACCGATGCCCAAAGTCATCCCGTCGGACAATTGCGCGACGATCTCGGCCGCGCTCATCCGTTTGTCGAGCATTCTGGCGGTCACGCAGACTCTCC
>CAZSTP010000001.1:57500-91792 GCA_964609325.1 uncultured Novosphingobium sp.
ATCTCGGCCGCGCTCATCCGTTTGTCGAGCATTCTGGCGGTCACGCAGACTCTCCCTGCTGTTCTTCAAGTTTCTGTTCTTCAAGCGCTTTTTGCCACGCCCAGACATGGCCCCATTCACTGGGGATCAGATGCGCGGTCGGCGTCCAGCTTTCGGGGTCGATCACCAGCGGATCAGAACCGATCTCGATGTCGAAGCCTGATGGCGTCTGCATGTAAAAACCAAAGGTCTGGTCATTCACATGCCGCCCGATAGAGGCGCTTTCCGGCACTTTGTTCAGGCGCATGCGATCATGGCATTTGCCCACATCGCTTTGCGTTTTCATCTCGAGCATCAGGTGGATGCAGGCCGAGGGCGGCACCGGCATCTCGGCAATCGCCACCGAATGATGGCGGCCATTGGCGGCATGCATGAACGCAAAGCCCATGCCGGGATCAGCCGGATCATCCGAAAAACGGAAGCGCGGAATGTCGGTGTCTGCAAAGCCGATCGCCTTGTAGAAGCTGTGTGCTTCCTCAAAGTTCGGCGTGGCAAACACCGCATGGCCCATGCCCATATCACCGGTCACAAAACCGCTGACACCTGCCGGAGAGACGAACGCCACATCATCGCGCCTATCGCCGCAGAAGAATTCGAGGCCATTGCCAGCAGGATCGCTGGTGGCAAAGAACGCCGCTACGCCGCGCGCCGCTGCTTGCGAAGCATCGCCATCAACGATGTCGCGGCCCAGCCCGGCAATCGTCGCCCGCAAATCGGCCAGCTCCGCCGCATCGCCCACTTCGTAGGCGGCAACCAGCAAGCGGTCGGCATCGGCCTTTTCCACCCAGAAGCGGAAGGGCCGGTCGTCGATGCGATAGGTTGCAACGTCCGGCACAGGGCTTTGCCCGCGCATCGTGCCCACCACTTGCGTCATGAAGTGGTCCCACGCCTCGACCCTGGCGGTCGCTATTCTGACATAGCCCAGTGCTTTTATGCCCATGGCCGTCAATTTCCTTTCACGAGGTCGAGGAAATAGGGGCGCTCGCCCCCTCCATCGACATTGATACGCGCGCCGCTGACCCATGAGGCCAGGCTGGAGCTGAGCCAGAGCACCGCACCGGCAACATCGTCGCCCGTCCCCATGCGTTGCAGCGGCATCGATTTGGCAACGGCGGCTTGCGCCTGTTCGTCGCCATATGTTGCTTCGGCAGTTTCCGTCTGCATCAGGCCTGCGATGATCGCATTCACGCGAACCCCGTCCGGCCCCCATTCCTGCGCAAGACTCTGCGTCAGGTTCAGCAACCCCGCCTTGGCCGCACCATAGGCCGCCGTCATCGGCGACGGGCGGATGCCCGATACGCTGGCAATATTGATGATGCTGCCGCGCCCGGCGGGTTGCATATGCGCAAAGGCTGCTTGCGACATATACATCGCTGCATGCAGGTTAAGCCTCAGAATGGCATCGAAAAAGCCCGCACTCGCCGTGGCCGCAGCCGCATGGGGTGATCCGCCCGCATTGTTGACCAGAATATCCAGCCGCCCATGCTTGAGCGCTACGGCATCGACCAGCGCCTTGGCCTGTTCGGGATCGCGGATATCTGCGGCGTGGAACGCAACACCATCGGGCAAGTCATCCGGCGCAGTCCTGCCACACACGGTTACCGCTGCTCCTGCTTGCGCCAGAACCCCGGCAATTTCCCGCCCGAGCCCGCGCGTACCACCGGTAACGATTGCCGCTTGCCCGCTCAGGTCGATGTGATCCGCACCCTGCACCGGGCCTGCTCTCCCTTGTTGTTCCATCACTTGCGAACTCTTCGCCGTGCCTGAATCAAAATTGCCGTTATCGAAAGACTATAGGCTTTTCAATTGACCATTTGCGTACCTAATGCAATTACAATTTACGAATGCAGCGCAGAAATGCGCCAGTTGCATGGATCTGGGGCTATCGCCCACAATGCGGGCAACGCAGGCACCAACGACCTGCCGCCCCGCCAAGGGATTGGCCAAGAAATGGGAAGGCAAAGATGACCGCTTATTCGCAGTATCAGCCACTCGATTTGGCCGATGTGCCGCAGTGGGATTTCGAAACCGATGTCGTCATCATCGGCTTCGGCGCAACCGGCGCTTGTGCAGCAATCGAAGCGCGAATGGCTGGTGCACAAGTCATGCTGTTTGAACGCAGTTCAGGAAGCGGCGGCGCATCGGCCCTGTCGGGCGGCGAAATCTACATCGGCGGCGGCACTGACGCGCAGATCGCCGCAGGCTTTACCGATACGGTCGAAGATTTCACCGCTTACCTCAAGCTCGCAGGCGGCCCCTGCGTCGACGATGCCAAATGCGAAGCCTACGGCCAAGGCGCGCTGGAACATTACCAATGGCTCAAGGATCAGGGCGTGCCCTATCGCGGCAACTTCCTGCCCGGCAAGCTGATCGAACCGACGGACGATTCCACGCTGATCTGGTCCGGCAGCGAAGCCGCAGCCCCTTTTTACAAAACCGCCAAGCCTGCACCGCGTGGCCACGTCATCCAGCACATGGGTTGGGGCGGCGGTCGTCCGCTCGTCGATGTACTTGAGGCCCGCGCTCGCGCATTGGGAACAGAAATACACGTCGACGCCCGCGCAGTGGCTCTAATCACCCACAAAAGCCACATTGCGGGCGCCATTATCCGCATCGACAACAAGGATCGCTTCGTTCGCGCGCGCAAAGGCGTGGTGCTGGCAACCGGCGGCTTCGTCTTCAACGAAGCCATGCGCCGCAAATATTGCCCCGAAAGCTTCCGCGTAAACAGCCCGATTGGCGATAAGGACGATGGCATCGGCATCGAACTTGGCGTCTCGGTCGGCGGCGATGCCATCCACATGGACCAGTTCTTCACAACTTGCCCTTGGACCATGCCCGAAACCCACGCCAACGGGGTGTTCGTCAACATCCAGGGCCAGCGCTTCATCAACGAAGATTGCTACCATGGCCGCGTAAGCCGGTGCGCCGTGGATCAACCCGGCGGCAAGGTCTACCTCTTGCTCGATGTTGAAAACTTCCAGCAACCCCCAGATTTTGCAGGAATTTCTATCGCCGCCACGGGCGAAACATGGGAAGAGGTAGAGGCCGAGCTCGAAATGCCGTCCGGCACGCTGTCAGCCACCATGGCCCTCTACAATACCCACGCCAGCCAAGGCCGCGACCCGCTGTTTGACAAGCAGGTACCCATCCTGAAGCCGCTCGACAAATCACCATTTGTTGCGCTCGAACTGAATTTCGAAACCAGCTATTTCAGCTTCTTCACCTTGGGCGGCCTCAAAACAACCGCACAAGCACATGTGCTTGACCGTTCCGGCAAAGCCATATCCGGCCTCTATGCAGCAGGGCGCTGCACATCGGGCCTGCCCGCATGGGGCCACGGCTATTCATCGGGCATGAGCCTTGCAGATTGCACGTTCTTCGGACGGCAAGCCGGCAAAAGCGCCGCAGCCGCATAACGCCCGTCTTGGTCCGGTGGGAAACTACCGGACCAGCCACGCACAACAAAAAACCCCTTCCGCGATGCGGAAGGGGTTTTTTGTTGTGAAATGCCCTCCCTCCAGGCCGGAGGGAAGGCGTATTACGGGACCAATCCGATCAGAACTTCACGCCGATGGTCAGGCCATAGGTGCGCGGATCGGCAAAGTAGCCACCACCATAGCCAAGCTGGCCAAAGTCAATAGCGCGAACGAGGTTGTTCTCATCGGTCAGGTTCTTCACCCAAACACGGGCAAAGCCTTCGCCACCGCCCAGCGGAATGCGGTCAATCGCAATTTGTGCATCGACAATGTTGCGGTTCTCACCGCGCAGCACTTCGTTGAATGGCGATGCCAAAGTGTTGGAGAAGCTGTACTTGCCATCTTCGTATGCGAAGCTGACGCGGCTGGTCAGGCGCATGCCATTATCGCTCAGCGGGAATTGCGCATTCAGCGCAACATTTGCCGTCAATGGCGAGGTGTAGCCCGGTGTTGCAAAGTCAGCCGTGTTTACCAGCGGCTGGCCCAGAGCCACAGGATTGCCTGCAAGAAACTCCTTAAACTTGATGTCAACATAACCGATGTTGCCTTCAAGCGTGAAGTTGTCGCTCAACACGGCAAGCAGTTCGGCTTCGAAGCCGGTATACGTCACCTTGCCTGCGTTCGTAACAGCCGTTGCAAACGTGCCAGGCTGCCCCGTGGTAACGGGAACAGCAAGCGCCAGATCGTTGTATACGTTGTGATATCCGGCAAGGTTGAAACGTAGGCGACGGTCAAACAATTCGGACTTCAGACCAAGTTCGTAGGAAGTCACGTTTTCAGGACGGAACGATGGCAATACGCCACCGACCGATGGATCCGATGCGTTAAAGCCGCCCGAGCGATAGCCCGTGGCGATGCGGCCATAGACGTTCACGTCGTCTGACACATCATAGCCAACCATAAGGTTCCAGGTGAAGCGGCTGTACTTGGCATTGCCCTGCTCGGGAGTTGCGAACGGCGCAGCACCATTTTGCAAGCGGATCATCGACTTGGTGTCCCAAGTGTAACGTCCACCTGCTGTCAGGCGCAGACCACTGTCGCGTCCACCAGGATAGAATGTGGCTTGGCCGTAAACTGCGGTGCTCTCTGCTCGTGCTGTGTAACGCAGTACCGACTTGGTCTGAACCAGACGATATTGCGCAGGGTTTGCCGCAACAAAGCTTGGGCCAAGCGGACCGAAGTTTCCGGTAAAGATGCTGTTCGTATCCAGCACAAAACCGCTGTTCTGCGGATTGTCTTCCGAACCCTTTTCCCAGAAATAGAAACCGCCAACTACCCAATCGAGTGTGTCGGTTTCGTTACCGATTTCCACTTCCTGGCTGAACTGCTTATGGCGGCGCTTGTTGTTGGTATCAAACAGGTTCTGCTGGACATTGGGCACCGGCGATGCCGCGATGAACGGGCGGAAGGCCTCGGGAATGGTTGGAACGAACTGCAACAGGCCGGTCGGCATACCATTCAGCAGCGAAGCCTGTGTGAATGCCTTGGCGGTGAACGCGCCGATACCGTCAAGATCGGTAACGCTGTCATTGTTCCACTGGCGGTAGCCGGTCGTGGACTTGATATGGAACGCGTCGAAATCGTTCTGGACCTGAAGATTGTGGCCCCACGATTTATCGGTCGAACGGCTATTGATGTCGTTGCAAACCTGCTGACGCCACACCCGTGTCGGAGCAGCCAGAGCCGCACAGCGCGGATCAAGGAAGTTTACGCCTGCCAGGAATGGTGCAACCGGAGCCTGCTGTGTCGTACGCACCGGCACACCGCCAATGGTCACAGGCGGATTGGGAGCGCCGCTCGCCGTGTTGGTCAACTGGAAGTTGATCGGCGATGAATCGGTGCGGCTCCAGTCAAAGATGTACTGGATCGAGCCGGTGCCACCCAGATCAGCCTTGGCAGCAACGCGGAATGAATCGGTGTTGATTGCGCCGGGATCACGTGAATCGTCAGGCTCGTTGAGATTGTCGACCGTGCCGTTGCGCTGGCGGTGGCTATAGGTAAAGCTGGTCGAGATACCGGCGATTTCACCCGGATCGAGCGTAATACGGCCATTGAAGGCGTTGAAATTGCCGTAACCGCCCTCGGCAGCAAGACGAAACTCTTTCGATGGCGCACGCGAAATAAACGCGATACCGCCACCTGTCGTGTTGCGGCCAAACAGGGTTCCTTGTGGCCCGCGCAGCACCTCGATACGCTCGATATCGGTAACATCAATCGCGCTACCGCCAGAACGGGCGATAAACACGCCATCGATGTACAGACCGTTGGCGGTATCCAGACCGAAGGTTTCAGTCGCTGGTGTCGGAATACCGCGGATGGAGATCACTGCAGCATTGGCATTGGTCGTGCCCTGAACGATGGTCACGTTCGGTGCGAGGCCGGTAAGGTCCTTGGCATCGCGAATGCCAAGCTGGCTCACCTTTTCAGCACTGATCGCGCTGACGGCCAGCGGCACATCCTGCAGATTTTGCGAGACCTTTTGCGCCGTCACAACGATCTGCTCCAACTGACCTTGGTCATTTGTTGCTTCTTGTGCAGCATCATCAGCAGCAAACGCCGCCCCGCTTATCGACAGAGCGCTAACGCCCACCAGCAATTTCATTGCCAAACGCGTGCAAACCACAGGCTTCATCTCCACTCCCCTAAAACTTGTTATGCCTCAACATACCCAATGCGTAGATTTCTGCAAGATAGAATACGCAAACGTGCGTGTCAGTGTGAAAATCATAGCGGGAACATAGGAAATGCCGGATAACTTAGCGCAAATCGCGTGAAAATTCCCGCCAGACAAATCGCCAGGCCACTAATCCCGGCCGAATCACACAAGCCACCTATGCGGAAATATATCCCATATTTCGAACCGTGTTGCGCTCATAGATTCGAGATGATAGCAATGTTTGCATAATTTGTAAGGCGATTGCCTCCGCAAATAACGTACGGACGGGAGATTCGGAATGAGAGGCCTGAAAGGCAAAGTCGGGATCGTCGCAGGTGGCGGACGCGGGATCGGCGCAGCAACGGCAAAACGCCTCGCCCAAGAAGGGGCGCATGTCGTGATCGGCGACCTGATGGGGGACTGGGCGAACGAGGTTGCCGAAAGCATCCGCAGCACAGGTGGCACCGCCACGGGCGTCACGCTGGACGGCACGAATGCGGACTCCCAGGCAGCCATTGTCGCCTGCGCCGTCGAAACATACGGCGGTCTGGACTTCTACCATTCCAACCTTGCCGGCGGCACCGGTGGCGATATCGATATCCTCGATTGCCCGGTCGAAGTGCTGGATAACAGCTTTGCGATCAACACCAAGAGCCATTTTCTTGCATCGCAAGCCGCCCTGCCGAAACTGATCGAACGCGGCGGCGGCGCCATGATCTACACCTCTTCGGGCGCAGCATCAGCTGGCGCAGCATGGCAGGTTGCCTACCCGATGACCAAGAACGCCATCCACGCGCTGGCCCGCCACGTGGCCTCCCGCCACGGCAAACAGGGCATCCGTGCAAACGTGATCTGCCCCGGTCTGGTTTTGACCGAAGCTGTCAAACAGCACCTTACGGATGAATATGTCGAACGCGGCCTGAAAGCGGTGCCACATGTCCGCCTTGGCCAGCCTGAAGACATTGCTGCCGCCGTCACCTTCCTCGCCTCGGACGATGGCGCTTGGGTCAACGGACAGGTCTGGCATGTCAACGGTGGCGGACAGATGCGGGATTGATGACATGACAACCACAACAACGCCTTCACCACCAGCCATGGCCACGATGACAGCATCGGGCAAACCCCTCACCAACCGCTGGCTGGCCTTGGCGCTGTTGGTCATGGTTGCCATTGTCAATTACGCGGATCGCTTTCTGATTGCAGGCCTTGCCCAACCCATCAAAGCCTATTTCAACATAGGCGATGCGATGATGGGCGCGCTGATGGGCCCTGCCTTTGCGCTGCTCTATACCGTCTTCACCCTGCCGATTGCCCGCGCGGCGGACCGGCACTCACGCATTGCGATCATTGCTGCCGGCTGCGCATTCTGGAGCTTCTTCACGCTCATGTCGGGCATGGCCAGCAGTCCAACCCTTCTGGCCTTGGCGCGTATCGGCGTCGGCATTGGCGAAGCGGCCTTTCAAGCGCCAGCGGCAGCGCTGATTGCCGCATATTTCCCGATAAACGAACGCGGCCGCGCCTTTGCCCTGCTTGGCACCGCGATCTACATCGGACAAATGACCGGGCTTGCCGGAGGGCCCGCGATTGCAGCCGCCACCACCTGGCAAACCGCGTTTCACGCACTGGGTGTCGTCGGCATCGTGCTGGCTATGGCAAGCTTCATCATTATTCGCGAACCATCGCGTGACGCGGTTGCCCACGCCGCACCTGTGCTGCCACTCGCATCAACCATACGCCTGCTGATGGGCACGCCATCGGTGCGCTTGCTCGCCACGATCATGGCGCTCGGATCGCTTTCCGGCGTTACATTCGGCATGTGGGGGCCAGCCTTGTTCGAACGGGCTTATGGCCTGAGCACGCAAGCCGCAGGCACGACGTTCGCGCTCTCGTTCGGGCTGCCCGGCTTGCTCGGCGTTCTGGGCTTCGGCTTTGTGGCCGACAAGATCGGCAAGAACGATGCAACGATGCAATTGCGCCTGACCGCGCTGGCGCTTGGCGGGGCGACGACGATGATACTTTGCGTCACCTGGACCAACAACATCCACATCGCGCAGATGCTCGCCATTCCGGCGGGTCTGATGGGTGGCGGCTGGTCGGTTGGCGTGCTGGCCGGACTGCAATATCTGCTGCCCAACACCCACCGCGCCACCGGAACGGCGCTGGTGCTGCTGATTTCCAACATGTTCGCAACCGTGATCGGCCCGGTTCTGGCCGGACAATTGAGCGACTGGATCGCAGGCACCGGCCCCAATGGTTTGCGCATCGGGCTGAGCGTTGCCATTCCAATGGGTTACATCGGGGTTTGGGCAGCCTTGCGCGCCGTACGCAGGCTTGAGAACGACAAGGTAGCCTTGGCGGATACCTGAGTGACCCTCGGGTCACTCAGGCAAACCGCCTGCTAAGCCGAGACGACAAACTCGGATTCCACAGGCCGCTCCATGGCTTTGGCGAAATCGTGGTAACCCCACGGCCATGTTCCGGGAACGCCTGTCTTATCTAGATACCAGCTGGTGCAGCCCGATCCGAAGATGGTCTTGCGCGCGGCGGCAATGCGGCGCTCTTCATAGGCATCAAACGCTTCGGCCTTGGGCTCGACAGCGCGCCCCTCGCCCTTGCGCAGCGGCGCGATGACCTGTTCGATATAATCCCACTGGCGTTCGGCAATATCGATCAGCGGAAAGTTGCCGACGGGCGCACCCGGACCGTTCAGCATGAACAGGTTGGGAAAGCCCGGCATCGAAATCGCATAGTGCGCGCGGGGCCGCTCTTCCCAGAAATCGTCGAGCAATTGTCCGTTCCGGCCTGAAACCACGGCAGGACGGATAAAGCGGCTGGCATCAAATCCGGTCGCCAAAATCAGCGTATCCAGCTCGTGCAGTGTTCCGTCTTTCATCCGGACACCGGCAGGTTCGATCCGTTCGATCCCGCCGGTTTCCACAAACACGCCGGGGCGCTGCACGCAGTCGTAGTATTCCCAGCTGTAAATCAACCGCTTGCACGCGGCATGATAATTGGGACGCAGCTTTTCGCGAAGCTCTGGGTCGCGCACATTCTCTTCAAGATTGCGGCGGCAGATATCCTCGATTTCCTGCATTTGCGGGCTGGTGAAATCGGTCACGCCTTCGGTGAAGCGATAGACCGCTTCCCAGTATTCGGCATTGGTGCGGATATCTTCGATCAGTTGCGGATTGGCGGCAAAGGCCGCGCGCTGTTCTGCCGTATAGTCAAATTGCACAACCGGCATGATCCACTGTGGCGAGCGCTGGAAATGGACCAGACGGGCGGCGCGGCTCGACAAGGCGTTGACCAGTTGGATGCCGGTTGAACCACAACCGATAACACCTACCCGGGCACCATCCAGCGCAGCCTCATCGTCCCACCTTGCGCTGTGAAACGCCTTGCCTGCAAAGCTGTCCAGTCCGGCGAGTTCGGGCACCTTGGGATTATGCAACACGCCCGATGCTGCGATCACGATATCGGCTTCATAGGTGCTGCCATCGGACAGTGTCAGCGTCCAACGCGACGTATCATCATCAAACACACAAGCGCGAACCTCACTGTTGAAGCGCACATGTTCCATGACCCCGCTTTCGGCTGCAACACGCTTGAAATAGGCATGAATTTCGGGGCCTGTCGCGTAATAGGCGCTCCATTCGGGATTGAGCGCGAAACTGTAGCTATAGGTGTGCGATGGCGTATCGCAGGTCAGACCGGGATAGCGGTTGTCGCGCCATGTTCCGCCGATTTCGCTGCCTTTTTCAAACACGGCAAAATTGCTTTCACCGCGTTTCAGCAGCTTGGCACCGGCCATGATCCCCGCCATGCCCGCCCCGATAATCGCATAGGTCAAAGAAGTATCACCAGTCACACGCATTTTTGCACCCTTGCCCTGACACCACCGATTCGTATCCAGAATCCGCTTTTGGAACGTGATGGTTCAATTTTGAGGACTAATACCAAGGATAGCGTACAAAAAGTCAATATAAATTACGCATTATCGCCCTTTGCGGGCAAAAAGGGAAAGACGTGTATGGACGGGATCGTCTGCGCCAGCGCATCCTGTCGCCACTCCGGCACTGCCAAAATCATCGCCGCCAACCGCTGGCAGATCTTCCGAATGATCCAGAATGAAGGAACGTCTGGCAAAGCGCCAAACCCCGTCGCGGCGCTCGTAATGATCGGCATAGCGCCCCCACGCCACGAATTGTCGCACCCCGTCTAGCGTCAGATGCCAGGCCCGGGCCGCAATCTCGCCCTGTGCTTGATCCCCGGAAAACGCGAAAACAGCCGACATCGCGGTGTGGATGGTCGCGCGCCAGTTCGCCATCATTTCGGGCAGCCAGGCAATATACCCCTCCACCGGCCCGCAATAATAGGGCGTGTGATCGTCGATGGCATCATGATGGTAAAGCGTCCGCAGCAAATCCCAGTCGCGCCGGTCAATTGCATGCCCATAGGCCGCCACCAGATGCCGCAGCGCCTCTCGCGATTGCAATTCGTCCAAGCCTATGGGACGGGGTGCCAACGCACCAGGATCAGACACCAAAGCCCCCGCCCACCGATATCGTCTGCCCGGTAACGTAATTGGCGCGGGCAGAGGCGAAGAAGACCGCAGCCTGCCCGATATCGCGGGGCGTGCCCCAGCGCTTCAATGGCAGCATCGCCTTGACCGCCGCTTCCCATTCCGGCGTAAATGTCCCTGCATCCTTGCCGATCTGGAATTGGCCAGCGTCAATCACCCCCACAAGGATCGAATTGGCGCGAATTTCGTGAATGCCCTCTTCCTTGGCGATCCCCTTGACCAAAGCTTCGTTGCAAGCTTTGGGCACGACCGACAGGCCATCCAGCTTTGGCCACCAATCGTGCCCGGCCGAGCCCAAATGCACAAAGCTGCCACCACCGTTTGCGCGCATGTGCGGCAGCGCGGCATGGACGGCATTGTTGAAGCCGAATGCCTCGATTTCCATGGAGTTGCGGAACATCTCTTCGGTCCAATCGGCGATTGCCACTTGCGGCACGATTGGCCCTGCGCCCCATACCACGCTATGCACTCTGCCATGTTCGGCCAAGGCGGCATCGATGGCTGATTGAACCTGCGCGCGCTCGCGCACATCGGCGTGGTGTGTCGAGGCCTTGCGGCCAAGCGCGCGGATCTGTTCCGCCAAAGCTTCGGCAACGTCGCGCTTCGAACGGTAGATCACCGCAACATCGCTGCCCTCGCGCGCAAACTCGAGTGCGACCCCGCGCCCGATCCCGCCACTGCCGCCAAAAACAACCGTCGTTCCATCCGGGAAATTGGCAGGCATAAACTCATCCTTTCGCTGCGGATTGCAGATGATGCCTATCTTTTCCCAATAATGCTGCTTCAAAGTCAATAATTTTACGTGAATTTGAAAATTCACCGTTTCTGATCGGCCCTTCGCGTAAAAACATTGGCGTAGAGCACGGATTCATTGCCCCTCAGCCAGATCCCCCCCGGCCTCCCGAAGCGGGGTCATATCCAGTTCACGCATGACCGACAGGATTCCGATCCAGCGCCGATCTGCCCCCGCACTTTGGGCATCACGATCCGCCAAAGCCTGTACCTCTGCGCGAAACCGCTCCATCGCCTCGCCCAATTGGGCAACGCCTTTGCCCGAAAGCTTGATCACCTCGGAGGTATAGAGCGTTTCAGGCGCGCTATAATCCAGCTCGAAGAACACGTGCTTCATGTGTTGCTCGAAAAGGGATCGCAGCGGCAGTTTGCGAAACACCATTGTGCGGTCGATCAATGGCCGCACTTTGCCGCTGCGCAGCCGGTCAATCAGCGCCAGACGCTCAAGCCTGGCCAGTGCGGCCTCCATGGTACGCGGAGGCACGGCAAAATCGGCAGCCGTTTCGGTCGGCGGAACACCATTGAGGATGGTCATGAAAAGAAACGACAGGAATATGTTGCTCGACAGCGCCTTTTCCTGCGCCAAGGTCATTTCGTGGGCAAGGCCGCCCGGCGCTTCCTCTGCCTCGCGCGCCAGATCACCCAGCCCCAGCCCGCAAAGCCGGGCCAAGGCTTCCAGGCGATCGATGGTGAGCCCCTTGCCCGCAAGCCAACGCTTCACGGTGGCTTCGCCAACCTCCAGCTCGCGCGAAAGTCGTAACATGGTCCACCCGTCTTTGCGCAAATGAATGCGCAAAGCGGAGATCATTGCAGATGCGCTTGAATCGTATCGCTTCATGATCCGCATAAGATAACGAAGTGATCCGTTTGGCAAGGCCCACCATAGAACGAATCGGACATAGGCATATGCTGCACCCGACCCGCCGGCAGTCCTCTGCACAAAATGCAGCAAATCAGGCCCCGCCGGGACAGAAGACTTGGGAGAAAAACATGTCTGATATCCTCATCAAGAACGGCACAGTCGTGGACGGCACGGGCGCACCTGCCTTTGCAGCAGACGTCCGCCTGCGCGGCGGCCTGATCGCTGAAGTAGGACCGAACCTCAGCCCCGATGGCGAACGCATCTTTGACGCAACCGGTTGCCAGGTGACACCGGGCTTCATTGAAAGCCACACCCATTATGATGGTACGATGTGGTGGCAGCCCGATCTTGATCCGCTTCCAGGCTATGGCGCAACCACGATGATCATGGGCAACTGCGGCTTCTCGCCCGCGCCATTGCACAAATTTATGCCCGCCCAGCGTGAGATGATCGGCATTTTCTCGTTCTTCGAAGATATCCCCGAAGGTCCGTTCATGGACAATCTGCCATGGGACTGGAACAAGTGGAGCGAATATCGCGCTTCGGTGGAACGCAACGTCAAATCACCGCTCAACTTCGCGGCCTATGTCGGCCATATCGCCATCCGCCTTGCCGCGATGGGCGTCGAAGCGTGGGACCGCGAAGCGACGCCCGAAGAAATCGCCAAGATGGCCGAATTGCTCGACGATGCGCTGGCCGCTGGCGCGCTCGGCATGTCGGACAACATGCATGACCACGACGGGCAGAACCGCCCCGTGCCATCGCTCAAGGCCAATGACGCCGAATTTGAGGCGCTGTTCGATGTGATGGAGCGTTATCCCAATTGCTGCTATCAGGTCATCGTCGATACCTTCATGCGGATGACCGGCCCTGCAAACCTTGAGCGCCTGTCCAAGCTGCTGGCCGGCCGCCCGATCAAGGTGCAAATCGCAGGCGCGATCCCCACGCTCGAATTCCAGAAGCCGATCCTGCCCGCGATGCAGGAATCGGTGCGCAACATGCGCGAAGCCGGTGTCGATGTCTGGCCGGGATTTGCGCACGTTTCGCCAACGTCGACGCTGAGCCTGATCAAGTCCTTGATTTTCGCACAGTCCAACGATTACGTCTGGCACGAAGTCGTGCTCGAAGACGATCACCACAAGAAAGCCGAGCTGCTTGCCAACCCTGAATGGCGCGCCCGCGCCCGCGAAAGCTGGGATACGCAGGCTTGGGATCACTCGCCGCTGAAGAACCCGCAGGAACTGTTCCTGCTCGACAGCGAAAACGGCACGGGTCCGGTGGGCATTACGCTGAAGGACTATGCCGATAGCCTTGGCCTGCACCGCTCCGATGCGATGGCCGAATGGATCATCCGCAACGGCGTCAAATCCACCGTCCACATGGCCCCGTTCCCCAAGGACGAGGACCTGACGCTCGAACTGATGCTGGATCCCCGCACGGTGGGCAACATCTCGGACGCTGGCGCCCACTTGCAGATGCTGTGCGGCGGCGGTGAAAACGCCTTGCTGCTTACGCAATATGTCCGCGAAGAAAAGAAGCTCTCGCTGGAGCAGGCCATCCACGTGATGACCGGCAAGCTGGCTGGCCACTTCAACCTGAACGATCGCGGCGTCATTGCTGTGGGCAAGCGCGCGGATATCGCGGTGTTCAACATGGATGAAATCCAGCGCCGCGAAATGGTCAAAGCGCACGACGTGCCCGATGGCAAGGGCGGCACCACATGGCGCTTCACCCGCGCGGCAATGCCCACCCGCCTGACACTGGTGAATGGCGAGCCTACCTTTGAAAATGGCGCATTTACAGGGGCCATGCCCGGCAAGTTCCTGTCACCCGCCAACGAAGATGCCGCTCTGGCAGTCGCTGCCGAATAATCATGCAACGCTAGGCCGGAGTCCAAAAAAGGCTCCGGCTTAGAGGGGCACCCATGCCTCCCGGGTGCCCCACCTTCAAAAAACAACGTTCAGAAAGGATGCCGACCATGAGCGAAGCGCAAATCGGCGATGCCGATCGGGCCTATTTCAATGGCAATATCCGCAAGGTCGAGACGGAAAGCTCCGTCCTCGTCAGTTCTTCGAAATACCTGAACCACCCTATGCTGCGCTCGTTGATTTCGCAGGAAATGCTGCGCCGCAATGGTCCGGATCTGCCCAACACGGCCTACATCCCCGAAGTCGCGCAGATCCTGCATGATCTTGAAGACATGCAGCAGATCATCACGCTTTTCGAAATGGAAAAGCGCCGCCTGCCCGAATTTGGCCGCTGGCTTGAAAAGCGCAGCCTTGCAAACTTCACTTTGGCCGAAACCAAGGATTGCGCGCCCGGAACGCTGGGCGCTGCCATCCACGATTTCATGGCCAATTCAGGCTACCAGCTCGATCTGTTTTTCCAGGAAATCCAGGTCGTAAACGACTTCACCTTCTATCTGCGCCAGACCGCGCTGACCCACGATATCGAACACATGGTAACCGGCTTCGGCCCTAACCACGGCGGCGAAGTGGCGCTCATCAGCGCCAACATGCATTCCAAGGCACGCTATTTCGTGCCCGAACTCAGCAACTTCTTCAGCCGTATCGCCTATTACCTCAAGGCCAAGACCATCATGAAGGACGGGTTGTTCTACCCCGAAGCCATGGTCGTCAATCTGGAAGCCGAATTCCTCGGCGCGGAGCAAGGGCGCAACTGGAAATATCCGCTGATGCTGGTTGATTGGCGCGAATATGTGAACGTCCAGATCGAAGACATCCGCCGCGAATTGAACATCACGCCGGTAATCGATGCACGCTGGGATGAAACCAACCGCCTGTGCAACGAAGATGACCCCAATTACGGCATTCCGCTCATGGAAGCGGCGGAGTGAACACGATGCCGCCCCGCCAAGCGATCGGCAGGTACGCCCGATGAATGGCGGAAATACGAGCATCGGCGTGCACAGATCATTTACAGACTGACAAGCCAAAGAGGTGATCGAAGCACAACACGCTTTTATCACCTCTTTTCGTTTAGAGTTATGCAGATTCTTGTAGTTTTGCGTAAATTTTTATGAGACATTCAACGCAATAAAAGAGCAAAAAAGCAACCGCAAAAATGCGACGGGAGAGAGAACGATGATCAAAGCGACACAACGTGCGCGGCTTTTGCGCGGGTCAATTCTTGCTATGGGAATAATCGGATTTGCTCCGGCGGCTTGGGCCAATGAAGCGCCCGCCGAAGACCAGCAGGCATCCCCCGCGGGATCGCAAACTTCGATTCAGGAAATCATCGTCACCGCGCAGCGCCGCGAAGAAAGCCTCCAGAAGGTCCCCGTTGCGGTTACCGCGATTGGCAGCGAACAATTGGAAGCCCTGCGCGTCAACAGCGTTCGCAACCTTGCCGGCCTTGCCCCCAGCCTTCAGCTCAACACCCAGGGCCAGCAGTCCAATCCCACCATCATTATTCGCGGCGTATCGTCGGGCACATCAAGCAACTCGGTCGATCCTAAAGTCGGTATCTACATCGACGGCGTCTACATTGGTCGCGCGGTCGGCTCACTGCTGGATTTCAGCGATATCCAGCGCATCGAAGTGCTGCGCGGACCGCAAGGAACCTTGTTTGGTCGCAACGCCACATCGGGCGCAATCAGCGTCGTCACCGCCAAGCCCAAGGGCGAATGGGGCGTGCGTGCCACCGGCTCGTACGGCAATTATGATGCATGGCGCGGCAAGGTATCGCTCGATCTTCCGCAGATTGGCCCGTTCTCGGTCAAGCTTTCCTACCTGCATGACCAGATCGCGGGTGATGTTGCCAATACGCAAGCCGGGCGCAGCCTGAACATTGCCTTGCGCGCGCCCGAATTTGGTACGCAACGCTATGTTGACCGGTTGGGCTATCGCAACGTCGATGCCGGGCAAATCGCCATTCACGCAGATTTTGGCAACCTGACGGCGGATTACCGGTTCGATTATACCGATTCCAACGCCTCGGGCCGCGCAATGCAAAGCTTTGGCGTTATTCCGGATGCCTCGGGCCAATTGCTTGCCCCGATTATCGGGCTGCAATCGTTCTTCGGCGGGCAGACAAACCTGGGCGTGAACGGCCCGCTCAAATCCGTGGCGGCGGCCACCAGCAACGAACACACGGTAACCCAAGGCCACAGCCTGACCTTGACCTTGCAAGCGAATGACAACTTTACCGTCAAATCCATCACGGCCTACCGCAAGTTCCGTCAGGATCCGGTCGTCTTCGATCTGGGCGCAGCGGGTGGTTTGCGCTTTACGTTCAACCAGTTGGGGGCGCTCATTACCCCAGGCCTTACGCCGCAGCAAATTCAGGGAGCGCTGTTCAATCCGGCCAATGCGCCCGGCGCGAATGACTACTTCTTCCCGCTCCTGTCCGCACGTGCCACCAATCAAAGCCAGTTCAGCCAGGAACTGCAATTCCAGGTCACCAACGACAAGTTCGATCTGACTGCGGGTGTGTTCTACTTCCACGAACGCTCACCCGGCACCGAAGTGCTCAGCATTCTGGCCCCCACGCCATCGGCAACGATTGTGCCCAGCCCGCTGGATGCAGCCTTCGGCAGCGGCATCACCCGCACGGTCGGCGTCAATGATTCCATGGCCGGTTACGGCCAGTTGACCTGGCACGTGACCGACAAATTCGACATTACGGCCGGCCTGCGCGGTACGATTGATGATCGTGAACTGGATATCAAGGTCATTTCCGGCGCGCAGGGCGGCTCACTTGGCGTTGGCAAATACAAGGCTGAATACAAGAAGCTGACCTACACCGGCATCGCCACATGGCGCCCGAACGACCAGACCATGATCTTTGCCAAGATCGCGACCGGTTATGTTTCGGGCGGTATCCTTAGCGGCATTCCCTACAAGCCGGAAAGCCTGAAATCCTACGAACTGGGCGCAAAAACCCAATTCCTCGATAACAAGGTCCGCCTTAACGTATCGGCCTATTACAACGATTACACCGACCTCCAGACCCAGAACTTCATCAACGGTCGGCAGTTCTTCGACAACGCGGGCAAGGCCAAGATCAAGGGCTTCGAAGCCGAGCTCGATATCGTGCCGGTGCAAGGCCTGACGCTTTCAGGCAGCGCATCCTATACGCACTTTGATTACGATACCTTCGTCCTCAACGGGCAGGAAGTTGCCGCCTTTGCGCGCCCGACCTACTTCTCGCCATGGACCGGACGTGCGGCAGCGGTTTACAATTCGCCCGAGTTCAAGGGTGGCGGCCATGTCATGGCGCTGCTCGAAGGCCGCTATCGCAGCTCCTATTTCCTCACCTCTACGCCGCTGCGCAATATCCTGACCGGTCAGCCGGCGCTTGAAAACTTCAACAAGCAGCCAAGCTACTGGCTGCTCAACGGACGCCTTGGTCTGGCAGACCTGCCGATTGGCGGCGCTTCGGTTTCGATCTCCGCCTTTGGTGAAAACCTGCTGGACGAGCGCTTCATCAGCTTCGGTGCACCGGTTCTGTTGTTCACCGGTACGTATGATCGCGGCCGCACATATGGCCTCGAAGCCAGCATCGCGTTCTGATGATCATGGCCCCGCTGCATAATGCAGCGGGGCTATTCATTTACGATTGATATTCGTCCCAGCACAACGATGCCTCGCGGCTATCAAGGTCGACTGCCCCGACAATGCCCAGCGCCGCACGGGCTTCTGCCAGCGGCAAATGGAATACGTCCTCATATTTCGCCATGAAATAGGGGGCCGATTGCTCCCCCACATCCATCCCGCAACGGATCGCACGCAGCACTGTGGGAAAGGACGCCGGATAGTGCAGCCCGGTGCGCGATACCAATCGCAATGCCCCCAGCAACTGCCCCGGATGGATCAGGCCAACCAGTTCCGCATCAAGGAAACGCGGAATGTTGCTGAGCCGCCCGAAATAAGGGACAAGCTCGCCGATGATATCAAAACCGCCGCCGCACACGATATGCTCCAGATCGTGTGTCTGCCCACTGCGCAAAGAGAAATACTGGAACTGGTTTTTCGGCTCGAAGCGGGGCACGATATCGATCTCGAACCCGTTATCGCGCAAGTAGCGGCCAAAGATGTGGCCCAGCGAACCTTCGGGATGGCCCAGCAATTCGTCCGTCGTGAAGTTCGATGAAAACCCTTCCGAAAACCAGCGGTCCAATTCGGGCCAGCGCGCCCGCTCCTGGGTGAACAGCTCTTCGATCCGGTCAATGTCGAACACGTCGGCCAGAATGCCATAGAGCTTGTGCGCATCCAGCGCCGTGGGCGAATCCTTCCCGCTCTTGCGCAAGAACGCCCCTGCCAGCCAATCGCGCAGGCGCGGCTCGTTCAAATAGCGCGAACTGCTCACCAACACGCTGCTCTCTGTCGGAACCGGCTTGGCACCACGGGCAAGATAGGGAAGATCATCGACCATCGCGGGTTATCCTCTTGGAGTTTCAAGCAAGGCCAGCGGTACGCGCACCGGCATTTCCAGCAAATGCTGCGCCATGCTCTTGGCCGCCGCATCAAATCGTGGCGAAAGGTTGATCCCGCCCCCCTGGGCATCATGCGCCACGATATTCATCGCATGGGTGCCGGGCACATCGAAAATCTCGACACGCGCATTGGCCGGATCATCAAACAGATGGCGATACCATTCAGTCACCGCATCAATCGAAAGGCTGGCACGGATATAGGGCAAGAACGCCGGGCTGCGGGCAATGGCGGCAACATTGAACAACCGTCCCTTGTCACCACTACGCGCCCAAGCCAGTGCGATCAGCGGAACGTCCGTCATCTCTCCGGCCATTTCACACATTGGCACAGGCGGGCGCACGATCACCACCGGATCGAAGTCCGCTTTGACAGGATCGGTGAAATCCAGTGCCTGTCCATTCAAATGAACTTGTGCATGGGCTCTATCCCGCCCGATCAGTCCGAAGAACATGCCCGTCAGCGGAAAGGCGCGCGGCGCGGCAATGATCGGTGCGATGGATGTGCCCACCGCCATGTTCATGATCGCCGTCGTCTGTTCGCGGCCAAACAGCATTGCGGCTGCCGGTTGCGCATGGTCCACCACGATCTTCAAGAGCACCTCGCGCGGAGCCAGATTGCGCGCGCGCGGGCCATAGGCGGTTTCGGTGCCGATCACTTCAACATGGCTGCGCATCCATCCGGGCAAGCCGCGCTGCGCCAGCAGGGTGCCGGTGCGTTCCAGCATCGCCGCTGCGGTCCGTTCCGCTTTGGCCACCGCATCGATTCCGGTGATCGGGATCAGTGCAACAGAGCGCCAACCATCATCATATGTGCCGCACACTTTGAGCGAACCGGTCGGCGGATGGCCCTTTGCCCCCGCCACGCGCACGCGGTTCGGGCCAATCTGCTCCACCGTTACACCGCTGAAATCGCAGACGACATCGGGCACGATATAGGCCTGCGGGTCGCTCACCTCGTAAAGCAGCTGTTCGGAAATTGTGCCCACGGAAACCAGACCGCCGGTGCCATCGGGCTTGGTCATCACCACGCTGCCATCGGCGTGGCATTCGCCCACGGGAAAACCGATGTTGGCCCAATCGGGCACGTCGCGCCAATCGGTAAAAGTGCCGCCGGTGGCCTGCGCGCCGCATTCCAGCAAATGCCCCGCAACCGTCCCTGCGGCCAGCAGGTCATAATCTTCCGGCCCCCAGCCGAATTCATGGATCAGCGGCCCCAGGATCAGCGCGGAATCCACCACGCGTCCGGTGATGACCATATCTGCCCCCGCAGCCAGCGCGCGGGCAATCGGAAAGGCCCCCAGATAGGCCTGAATGCCGATATCCCCTTCGGGAAGCGGCGCTCCGCTATACATATCGCGCAAATCTTCGGCGCGCAGCTGCGGCAGCAAAGGCTCCACATCATCGCCCGTTACCGTCGCGATTTTCAAGTCCAATCCCTGATCGCGCCCGCGCTGGCGGATCAGTTCGGCCAAGCCTTCAGGGTTCATCCCGCCCGCATTGGCGATCACGCGGATGCCGCGCGCTTTCAATTCCCCAAGGAAGGGCCCCACATGGAGATCAACAAAATCGGTGAGGAAGCCCGATGCCGGATCGGCCTGCTTCATCCGGCGGAACAGGCCCATCGCCCCTTCCCCCAGATAATCGAAGGCCAGATAATTCAGCCCCTCGACCGTCAACAGCCCCGGCACGGCAATCACGCTATCGTTCAGCGCGCCGCTCGCCCCGCCAATGCGCACGACTTTCCCGGTCCGGGCCTCACCGGTTGCAACTTGCGGCATTGTCATCTCTCCAATGGGATTCAGTCGTTTGCGCCGGTCATATCGCGCGCAGCGATATAGCCGAAGGTCATGGCCGGACCGATCGTGACGCCTGCGCCGGGATAGCTTTCCCCCATCGATGACGCCGCGTTATTGCCCACCGCATAAAGGCCGGGAATCGCTACGCCTGCTTCATCCACCACTTGCGCGCGGGCATTGGTGCGCAAGCCGCCATTGGTGCCGATATCGCCGGGATAGATCGGCATGGCATAGAACGGCCCTTCGGTGAGTGGCCGCAGGCATGGGTTGGGCTGATGACGGTAGTCGCCGTACATCTTGTCATAAGCCGCTTCACCGCGCTGGAAATCGGGGTCCTCGCCCTTGGCGGCATATGTATTGAAACGCGCCACGTTTGCTTCCAATGCCGCCACATCAACACCCATTGCGTGCGCCAATTCGCCCAGTGTGCGCCCTTTTTTCAGGATAGTCTTCACCGCGCCCGATTGCAGCCAATCGGGCACCAGCGGCAGCAGCGGCCCTACCGGGAACTGGTGGCGATAGCGGTGATCGAACACCATCCAGCTTGGCGATGCATCACCATATTCCAGATGCCTCCGCGCCATCTGCTGGCCAACGATATGATAAGACGCCGCTTCGTTGAGGTAACGCTGGCCTTTCTGGTTGACCATGATGCAGCCCGGCAGGGCACGCTCGATCGTGCACAGCCGCCCGCGATCTTCACCCGGCACGTAAAACACCGGCGCGGCCCATGCCGATTGCATGTTCATCGTACCGGCACCCGCAGCAGCACCTGCCCGGATCGCATCGCCGGTATTGCTGGTAACCCCGCCCGAATACTGCGCATTGCGATAAAGCGGCGCGTTGGCATCGCGCATTTGCTGGTTCTTATCAAACCCGCCAGCGGCCAGCACCACGCCCTTGCGCGTGCCGATGCGATAGGGCTTGCCGTCCTTTTCAACGACAACGCCCGTCACTTTGCCGTTTTCTGTCACCAGTTCGTGCATCGGTGTTTTCAGCCACAGCGGAACACCTGCCTCGTTCAGCGCCACACGCAACCCGCCGGTCAGGGCATTGCCCAGCGTCAAGCGCCGGTCCTTGCGCGAGGTGAAGCGTAGCGGCCAGTCGAACCAGTACTTTGCCATGTTGCGGCCCAGTCCGGTCAGCCAGCCTTTGCTGCGATACAATAGCTGGTATGTCTCGGCGAAAGTCCAGTTGAGATAGCCGAACAGGCTGGCAGCGGGCGATGGAAAACGCTGCGTTTTCAGATCATCGCCCAGCAGGGTGCCATCGAACATTTCGGGCAGATGCGTGCGATACCCGGTGACCGATCCGCCGGGATTTTCGGCATGATAATCGGGATAGGGCTGCGAAGTGTAGACCACCCCGGTATTAGCCGTAACCCAGCGCAGCATCGGCGCGGCATTATCCACAAACGCGCGGATGTTTTCATCCGGCACGTTATCTGCCGATAGCGCGCGGACATACTTGAAAGCATCATCCAGATTGTCTTCAAACCCGGCAGCCTTTGCCTGATCGCTACCGGGAATCCAGATACCGCCGCCCGAGGTAGCGCTTGAGCCGCCCCACAGCTTGTCCTTCTCGATAATCAGCACTTCGGCACGGTTCTTGGCCGCGATCAGCGCCGAGAGCATTCCGCCCGCGCCCGATCCGACCACGACAATGTCGACTTCCCTATCCCAGCTCATGCTAGTCTTATCCTGCAAAGCGCCGCCCTGAACCGGGCCAGTCTATTTCGTATTTAACGAAAGTGCCGCTATCAGCCCTTGGATGTCAACACCATGCGTAAAATATGGATCATTATTTTACGTGAATATTGGTGATCCGGGTAAAAGGAAGCACATCAGACACAAATGCCGTTCAATCCACGGCAATCGCGCGCGCAATATCGGGCATGACCGGTGGAATCTGGCCTTGCAAAAACGCGATACGTCCCGCGATGATCTGCGCTGCCGTGGCAGGATCGCTGTGCACCCAGAACCGCTTTTGCGCCATCTGTTCAAGAAACATTGCGGCGGCTTTATCGGTATCCATGCCATATTGGTCTATCATCTCGCGCATCGCGCTGCGGTGTCCGGCCGCATTGTCCGGTTCGCCCGTGCTTGTTTCCGTATCGAAGATAGCGGTTCGCACCATGCCCGGCACGATGGCTGAAACATGGATGGGCAAGCCCTTCAATTCCATTTCCAGATAAAGGCATTCGCTAAACGCCTGCACCGCATGTTTGGTCACGGTATAGGCGCTTTGCCCCGGCATCTGGCCAAAGGCACCGACGGAAGAAAGGTTGCCGATCCAGGCCTCTTTGCCGCTGGCAATCATGCGCGGAACAAACGCGCGCACGCCGTGGACCACGCCATGCAGGTTGATATTCAGCGTCGCTTCCCAGCGCGCGATGGGAATTTCCCAGCTATTGCCGACAGTCTCGATCCCGGCATTGTTGATAAGCAAACGCACTTCGCCATGGCGGGCAAACACCAGCTCGGCCAGCCGGTCGAGCTCCTCCGGGATCGAAACGTCCACCTGCTCGGCGTGGGCCTTGCCGCCCTCGGCGACAATTGCCGCAGCGATAGCCTCCGCCCCTGCGGCATTTACATCGGTTACGACTACGGTCATCCCCAAGGCCCCTGCCCGCCGCGCCAGCCCTGCGCCAATCCCCGATGCCGCGCCGGTAATAACCGCTACACCTTGTCCGAATACGTCAGCATCGATTGCCATGGCCAGTCACCCTTGATTTTCGTAGCATGATCGCTCATGCATTACGCAATAACAAGTCATGACGCGCAAAAACCGGCCAAGTGCAATGAATAGACCCATTGCCCAAGACCGGCATTCTGCATCGATCTTTTGGGAAAGCCAAACCTCGTGTCTTCCAATCTTTACCCCCACCTGCTCTCGCCCGGCCGCATCGGCTCATTGGAACTGAAGAACCGCATTGCCGTAACCGCAATGGGCGTCAGTTTGTCGGAAGATGATGGCACCGTGGGCGAACGCATGATGGCCTATCATGAAGAGCAGGCGCGCGGCGGTGCCGGGCTGATCATTTCGGGCGTGGCCGGTGTTGCGTGGCCGGTTGGTGCTGTGGCGATGCAGCAGACGGCGATTTCGGATGACCGCTTCATCCCTGCACTCAAGGAGATGACCGACCGCGTCCATGCCCATGGCGCAAAAATTGCCGCGCAATTGCATCACGGCGGGTTTGTTGCAGGCTATTCGGCAGCACGCTGGGGCCATCCGCTATGGGGGCCGGCCTACCCCAAGCCGTTCAAAGGCGATTTCATGAACTTCTTCCTGCCTGAGGAAATGGGCGGAGTCGGCGGTGGCGGGATGCCGCAACTCAAAATCCTTGAACAAGCCGATATCGACATTGCCGTGCAACAGTTTGCCCAAGGCGCACGCCGCGCCAAGGAAGCCGGGTTCGACGGTGTCGAAATCCACGGCGGCCATGGATATCTGCTATCCTCGTTTACCTCGCCCTATATCAACAACCGCACCGACCAATATGGCGGCAGCCGCGAAAACCGCCTGCGGTTGACGCTCGAAGTGATCGCCGCGATCCGCGCCGAAGTGGGCCGCGATTACCCGCTCTGGATCAAGCTCGATTCACGCGAAGTGGGCAAAGAAGGCGGCATCACGATGGAAGATGCCATCGCCAATGCCAAAATGGTCGAAGCCGCAGGCGTCGATGCGATCACGATCACATCCTATCACGATACCGGCGTTGGCAAGCTTCATTCGGAATCGAACATCCCTCACCTCGAAAACTGGAACCTGCCCGCCACGGCAGAAATCCGCAAAGCCGTGAAGATCCCCGTGATCGGTTCGGGCCGAATCGAGGTGGACAGCGCTGAAGCCGCGATTGCCAAAGGCGACTCCGATTTCATCGCCATGGGCCGCAAACTGCTGGCCGATCCGCACCTGCCGCGCAAATTGACCGAGGGCCTGACCGAAAAGGTCCGTCCTTGCGTCTATTGCTACACCTGCGTTTCCGCCATTTACATGGGCCAGCCGACGCGTTGCGCGGTCAATTCGGGGCTTGGCCTCGAATTTGAAGGCGAACCCGCGCCCGCCGGGGCCAGCCCCAAACACATTGCCGTTGTTGGTGGCGGCCCCGGCGGTATGGAGTCCGCGCGCCGCCTCAGTGCGCTTGGCCACAAAGTGACGCTGCTTGAAAAGTCTGACCGTCTTGGCGGCACCTTGCGGTTTGCCAGCCTTGCTTATGAACCCAACGAACGCATCCTTGAATGGCTGCGGCGCGAGGTGAAAGAAGCCGGTGTCGATGTGCGCCTGTCCACACTCGCTACACCGGAATTGCTGCGCTCGCTCAACGTCGATGCCGTGATCGTGGCTACCGGCGCGCTGCGCAACATGCCGCAGATTGCCGGAGGCGAGCAGGATCACGTCTATTCCGGCGACGATATGCGCAAAATGATGCTGGGCGAAAGCTCGGACGAATTGAAGCGCAAGACAGGCCTGTTCACGCGCCTTGCCACCAAAGTCGGCGCGGCAACCGGTGCCACAGCAAACCTCGCGCTGGTCCGCAAAGCCACGCACACATGGATGCCGCTGGCCGATACGGTCACGATTATCGGCGGCGAACTGGTGGGCTTGGAACTTGCCGAATTCCTGTCCGAACGCGGACGCACGGTCAACGTGATCGACGAGGCTCCGCGCATGGGCAAAGGCCTGACGCTGGTCCGCCGCATGCGCTTGATGAGCGAACTGGCTGATCATGGCGTCGGCCTCCACGCAGGCGTTTCCGATATTGTGATCGGCGCTGACAGCGTCAGCTTCACCAATGCTGCGGGCGAACGTCAAAGCGTACCTGGCGGCAACGTGATCGTTGCCCAAGGCGCGCAAGGTGACCTCTCGCTGGCCGAAGCCTTGCGCGATGCAGGCTTCACGGTGCACGCGATCGGCGATGCGAATGGCGTTGGTTATATCGAAGGCGCGATGCGCGATGCGCGCGCGGCGGTCAGCGCTATAGCCGCCTGAAGATACTGGCGGCCCGGGCAAACAACGCCCGAGCCGCCAGCCGTATCACACGAAGTAATCGGCGTTCTGGCCACCCATCAACACGGTAGCGTAATTGCGGGCAAAGCCGACCGGATTGTTGGCAACATGCGCGCGCGACATGCGGACATCGCGCCACAGATCCTGAAACGCGCTGTCGCTGTAGACCGAGCGCCCGCCAGCCACATCCATCAACAGATTCATCGCTTCAATGCAGCGATCCGCCACAAGGCTGGCCTGATAGCGATAGCGGACACGGTCTTCGATGGAAGGCTTCCACTGTGCCGCTTCCATCGCCTTGAAGTTGCTGACCATTACGGTCAGGCATTCCTCCGCAAGGTTTGATGCCCGCGCGATCCGGTCAAGCACGTCGGGGTCCGTCGCGCTTTTGCTCATGTCGGTAGAGGACAGGCCGACGCGATCCTTGAACAGCGTCAGCGCATGGCGCACCGCACCGATGGCGCTGGTATTGACCACGCGGATGAACACTTGCGCCCATGGCAAGTCATAGGCCGCGCTTGTCTGGTGGTGAACAGAATTGAAACCATCCATCTGTTTGTGCGTGCGATGCTCGGGCACAAACACGGGCTGATCGATCACGATGTCGTTCGATCCGGTGCCCTGAAGGCCCATCGTGTACCAGGTATCGTCGATCCGGTAATCGCTGGCAGGCACCAGAAAAGTGCGATAACCGTCGCCGGGGATCACGCCGCCCAGCAACACCCAGTTGCAATGCAGGCATCCGCTTGACCAGCCCCAACGCCCCGAAAGCATGAAGCCGCCGTCTGTCACCTCAGCCTTGGCCCCGACCGGGTTGTACGAGCTGGAGATCATCGCATCCGGGCCATCGGCAAAGACTTCGTCCTGCGTCTGCGGAGCCATCAGCGCGATCTGGTAATTGTGGACCGCCACGATGCCCAGCGCCCAGGCCGTGCTCATATCGCGTTCGGCAATGGCAATCTGGTCGACGAAGAAATCCTGCGGGGTTCCTTCCCGTCCGCCATGGCTGGCCGGTGTAAAGTGGCGGAAGAACCCGTCCTCGCGCAGTGCCGCCACCACCACATCGGATATGCGGCGGGCTTTGCGGCCTTCTGATCCATGCGCCGCGACGAGATCCAGTGTCTTGCCCGAGATCGCCATGCCTTCAACTCCCCAAGAATACATGCGTAGCCTAAAAAGGCATTGTTTACGCATAAAATGATTCTAATGGCAAATAGTCCATAATTTGCCGGTTTAACACTCGGAAAATCACCAGTTTGCCCAAAGAGGCAGTTGCAGTGAACCGCACCCCAAGGCGCTCCTGAGTCAAAATGCCTGCAACTTCACGGCAGGACGCCCGATGCGGCCCAAGCGGCCAAATCTTCGCAAAATATGACAATATCGAAAGAGATATGGGTTTTTAATTGACGATTTGCGTATCTGATGCAATCTTTAATTACGAATGCAGCGCACAAACATAGGCCTTGCGATTCGATTTGGAGAGGGTTGGAAAAATGGCCAGCGCAGTTGCTTTGCCGCGTGCAGAGGCACTCCCGTCAGCAAGTGAACTTGTGGCCCGCGCCCGCGCGATGATACCGACCTTGCAAAAGCGCGCGCGCCAATGCGTTGCCGATCGCGATGTGCCCGCCGCTTCGATTGCCGAAATGCACGAAGCGGGCTTTTTCCGGATTCTCCAGCCAAAGCGCTGGGGCGGCTATGAAATGCACCCGAACGTCTTTTACGATGTGCAAAAAGCCCTCGCCGAAGGCTGTATGTCCACAGGCTGGATGTATGGCGTGGTCGGCTGCCACCCTTATGAAATCGCGTTGTTCCATGAACAGGCGCAAGCCGAAGTCTGGGGTGATGATACCGCCACGCTCGTGTCGTCTTCCTACCAGCCCGTAGGCAAAGTGACCACGGTTGAGGGCGGCTTCCGCCTGTCGGGTCGCTGGGGCTTTTCCACCGGCTCGGTCCATTGCCAATGGGTCGTGCTTGGTGCGCTGGTCCCTCCCGCACACGAAGGTGGCGCTCCCGAAATGCGGGCCTTCCTGCTGCCGCGCGCCGATTACACGATCGATACAGACTGCTGGCACGTGTTCGGCTTGCAGGGCACCGGTAGCCATGACGTGATTGTGGATGACGTGTTCGTGCCCGAACACCGCACACACCGCTCGGTCGATGGCTTCCTTTGCACCAATCCCGGGCAGGAAACCAACACCGGCCCGCTATACACCCTGCCCTGGGCACAAGTGTTCATGCGCTCTGTCTCGACTGCTGCTTTTGGTGGCGCACGCGCTGCGATCAATGCCGCGCGGGAAATCGGCGCTTCGCGCGTTTCGACCAACACCGGCAAGGCATCCAAGGACGACCCGTTCCTGATGGCCGCCATCGCCCGCGCCCATGCCGAAGTCACCGAAATGGAAACGACCCTTCGCGTCACTTTCGAAGACCTGATGGACATTGCCGAGCGGGGCGAGGCGATCCCGATGGAAAAGCGCACACTCTATGCCTACAATTCGGCCAGTGTGGTGCGCCGCATGGCCGATCTGGTCGATGATATGGTCAAGCTTCTGGGCGGCCGCGCGATCTACAATTCCAGCCCGATCCTCCAGCCCTGGCTCGATCTGCACGCCGGTCGCGCCCACGTCGCCAATGATCCGGCCAACCGAACCGGCGACGTGGTCGGCGCGATGAGCGGGCAAGCGCCGGGCTTTACTTTCCTATGACCGGAGCCGCATCCATGGCTGAGATTACCACAACCACCCACCGCGTTTCGGGCGGCTATGATATCGTCATAGCGCAGGCGGGCGATCCATCTGCCCCTGCCGTCGTGTTCATCCACGGCAGCGGTCCGGGAGCCTCGGGCGCTTCCAACTTCCGCACAAATATCGATGCTTTCGTCGATGCCGGTTACCGCGTCATCCTGCCCGATCTGATCGGCTATGGTGGGTCATCAAAGCCTGAGGGCATTGATTACACGCTGCAACTGTTCACCGACACGCTGTACGAAGCGCTATTTGCCCACGGCATCACCTCGGCCAGCCTCGTCGGCAATTCGCTGGGCGGCGGCATTGCCTTGTTGATGACGCTGGACCACCCCGGCTTCACCCGCAATCTCGTGCTGATGGCACCGGGCTGCGTGGCAGAGCGGGAAAGCTATTTCGTCATGCCCGGCATTGCCAAGATGATGTCGAATTTCGGCAGCCCAGAATTCAATCTGGCCGAACAGAAGCGCCTTGTCAGCAATCTGGTGCATCCTGATTTTGCCCCAAACATCCCCGACGCTTTGGTTGCAGAACGCTTTGAAGTGGCGCGCACCCAGCCCAAGGATGTGCTGATGCGCATGCGCACCCCCGATCTGTCGCCGCGCCTGCCCGAAATCACCCAGCCGGTCTTCGTGCTCTGGGGCCTGAACGACGAGTTCTGCCCCGAAGCGCACGCACGCCTGTTCCTCGATCACTGCCCCGATGTCCGTGCGATCACTTTTGCCCGCACCGGCCACTGGGTGCAGGTGGAGCGCGCCGCCGAATTCAACGCTTATGCTATCGAGTTTCTCAATGCCCGCCGATAAGATCAAAACCTATGGAGCGGCGCTTTATGATGCCCTGCGCCAGCGCAAAACCATTGCCCCGCTGATCGAACAGGACCCCTCGCTCACGCTCGACGATGCCTATGCCATCAACCTCGATTTCCTGTCGCGCCGCGTGGCCGATGGGGAACGGGTCGTCGGCAAGAAGATCGGCGTCACCAGCAAGGCCGTGCAGGATATGCTTGGCGTGCACCAGCCGGACTTCGGTTTCCTGACCGACTGGATGCATGTCGAAGGCGACATCGATATTGATGCCAAAGCCCTGATCGCCCCGCGCGCAGAGGCTGAAATCGCGTTCATCCTCAAAAGCAGCCTCAACGGCCCCGGCGTGACCGCTGCCGATGTGCTTGCCGCCACCGAAAGCATCGCGCCCTGCTTTGAAATCGTTGATAGCCGGATTGATGACTGGAAGATCAAGATCATCGATACCGTATCAGACAATGCATCGTGCGGCGTCTATGTGATCGGCACCGAACGGCTTGATCCAGCAGGGCTCGACCTGCCCAATCTGCACGTTGCCGTGACCAAGAATGGTGAGCCTTTGTCAGAAGGCTATGGCCATGCCGTGCAGGGTGATCCGGCACAGGCGGTTGCGTGGCTGGCCAACACCCTTGGCGCATATGGCGTCACGCTGGATGCAGGTGATGTGATCCTGTCAGGTAGCCTGGTGCCCCTCGCCCCGGCGATCAAAGGCGACCGTTTCGAAATGACCTTGAGCAATGCAGATGGCCCGCTGGGCACTTGCGTTGCGAACTTCGTGTAAGGACCACCCAATGGCACGCGTAAAGGCCGCAATCATCGGCTCGGGCAATATCGGCACCGATCTGATGATGAAGATGATCAAATATCCGCAGAACATGGAACTGGCCATTGTCGTGGGCATCGATGAAAACTCCGAGGGCCTCGCCATGGCGCGCGAACACGGCATCGCCACCACGCACGAAGGCCTTGAAGGTCTGCGCAAGCATCCGCTGTACAAGGACATCGGCATCGCATTCGATGCCACCAGCGCCTACGCCCACAAAGTCCACGATGAAGCCTTGCGCGCTGATGGTATTCAGGTGGTCGATCTGACGCCTGCCGCCATCGGCCCGTTCATCGTGCCGCCAGTCAACATGGAAGCCAACCTTGGCGCGTCGAACGTCAACATGGTCACCTGCGGCGGACAGGCCACGATCCCGATGGTTGCCGCTGTCAGCCGCGTCGGCAAGGTCCACTATGCCGAAATCGTCGCATCGGTTTCCTCGCGCTCTGCCGGCCCCGGCACCCGCGCGAACATCGATGAATTCACCCGCACCACCGCCCGCGCCATCGAAGAAGTGGGCGGCGCAACGCGCGGCAAGGCGATCATCATCCTCAACCCCGCCGAACCGCCGATGATCATGCGCGATACCGTGTTCACGCTTTCGGAAGGCGCGGATGAAGATGCGATCCGCCAGTCCGTCAAAGACATGGTGGCCGAAGTTCAAAAGTACGTCCCGGGCTATCGCCTGAAGCAGGAGGTCCAGTTCGAACGCTATGGCGACAACAACAAGCTGAAGATCCCGGGCCAAGGCGAATTTTCCGGCGTCAAATCGATGATCATGCTCGAAGTCGAAGGTGCTGGCGATTACCTGCCCAGCTATTCGGGCAATCTCGACATCATGACCGCCGCCGCCAAAGCCACCGGCGAATTGCTCGCCGCGCGCCGCATGGCCGCAGCAGCCGCTTGAAGGAGACCCGGACAATGACATCAACCTTCAACGTTGAAGCGGGCGACAAGCTCTATATCCAGGACGTCACCCTGCGCGATGGCATGCACGCCATCCGCCACATGTACGGCATCGATCAGGTCAAGGCGATTGCCTCTGCCATCGACAAGGCGGGCGTCGATGCCATTGAAGTGGCGCATGGCGATGGTCTGTCGGGTGCCAGCTTCAACTATGGCTTTGGCGCGCACACCGATTGGGAATGGCTTGAAGCCGTGGCCGAAGTGCTGACCACTTGTGTGCTCACCACTCTCATCCTGCCCGGTGTCGGCACGGTCGAGGAACTCAAGCGCGCCTATGACATCGGCGTGCGCTCGGTCCGCGTCGCGACGCACTGCACCGAAGCAGACGTATCAAAGCAGCACATCGGCATCGCGCGCGATCTGGGCATGGACGTCTCGGGCTTCCTGATGATGAGCCATATGATCGAACCGGAGTTGCTCGCCAAACAGGCCCTGCTGATGGAAAGCTACGGCGCGCAATGCATCTATGTCACCGATAGCGGCGGCGCGCTCGATATGGACGGCGTGCGCGCACGGTTCGAAGCTTATGACCGCGTGCTGAAGCCCGAAACACAGCGCGGCATGCACGCCCACCACAACCTGTCACTGGGCGTTGCCAACTCGATTGTCGCGGCACAGTGCGGCGCGGTACGCATTGACGCCAGCCTGACCGGCATGGGCGCGGGCGCGGGCAATGCGCCGCTCGAAGTGTTTATCGCTGCCGCTGACCGCAAGGGTTGGAACCACGGCTGCGATGTGATGATGCTGATGGACGCCGCCGAAGACATCGTACGGCCGATGCAGGATCGCCCCGTGCGGGTTGACCGCGAAACACTCGCCCTTGGCTATGCCGGGGTCTATTCCAGCTTCCTGCGCCATGCCGAAAAAGCCGCCGAGACATACGGCATCGATACGCGCACGATCCTTGTCGAACTGGGCCGTCGCAAGATGGTTGGCGGTCAGGAAGATATGATCGTCGACGTCGCGCTTGATATCATCAAACAACGCGGGGGCTGATACCCTCATACACCAGCGCAAAAAACGGACAAAAGTCCACGCGCCATACCGGGAGAGAAGCACATGATCCTGAAAGACAAGGTCGTCATCGTGACAGGCGCAGGTCCCGGCATGGGGCAAGCCGCCTGTCGTGGCGCAGCGCGTGAAGGCGCAAAAGTCGTCGTTACCGCGCGCTCGAAGCAGGCTATCGAAGAAGTAGCGCAGGAAATCGTCGCTGCTGGCGGCGAAGCCATCGCCGTGCCGCTCGATGTGACGGACATGGACCAGTGCAAAGCTGCCGCACAGGCCGCCGTCAGCAAATGGGGCCGGATCGATGGCCTGATCAACTCGGCCTATTACCACCCCGATTGGGGTCCGCTGATCGAGCACGACGTCGAACAAGTGCTACAGGCGTTCAACGTGGGCGCAGCCGGTGCCTTGCGCATGGCGATGGCAGTCTACCCGACGATGAAGGCGCAAGGCTCAGGCTCTATCGTCAACATCTCGACCCTGTGCACACGCAAACCGATGCCCGGAGAGGGCGGCTATGGCATGGCCAAGGGCGCGCTCAATCACATGACCCGGCATCTCGCGGTGGAGTTTGGTGGCACCGGCGTGCGCGTCAATACCGCGCTGATGGGCTGGATGATGGGCGCACCACTCGAAGGCTTTATTCAGGGCCTTGGCGAAGGGGCAGAAGCCTTCCGCACCCAGCGCGCCAGTGAAATCCCGGTGGGCCATATCCCGCGTGATGCCGATTGCGCCAAAGCGGTCTACTTCCTGCTTTCGGACTATGCCTCGGAAATCACCGGCGCGATGCTCGATGTCAACGGCGGCGATTGGGTCGCAGCATAAGGAAGCCTGCCATGCTGCTCGACTGGATGAAGCACCACCCCACGCTCGCCGATGATCCGGTATCGGGGCTTGATCCCGATGCCATCACCGTCAGCGATACGGTAGAAATCGCCGCCCCTGCCCGCGTGGTATGGGGGGTTTTGACCGACATGCCGCGCTATAATGAATGGAACCCGTTCTGCGTCAAAGCGGAATCCACGCTGGAGATGGGCGCGGCAGTTCATATGAAGCTGATGAATTATGCCGTCCCCGGCAGCATCGTGCCCAATTGCGAATTCATCTGCGCAAATGATCCCGAACGCCTGCTGTCGTGGGAAATGGTCCACAGCGAAGCTTGGCCCTATCCCGCCCGCCGCGATCAGGTGATCGAACCGACAGGTCCGGCAAGCTGCCGCTATTTCAGCACTGACGCCTTTCTTGGCATCAATGGTATCCACGTGTTCCGTTTTGCCGGACCATGGGTCAAACGTGCCTTTGATGATTCCGCCCGCGCGTTAAAGGCCCGCGCCGAAGACCTCTACGCCAACGAAGCGAAAGCCTGATACGCCATGCCATTCACCCTGCAACAGTTGTCCGACATCGAGGAAATCAAGATCCTCAAGCACCGCTATTTCCGGGGCATCGATACCGGTGATCAGGCACTTCTGGCCGATATCTTTGTCGAAAATGTCTCCTGCACCTACAATGGCGGCACCTACAAGGTATCGCTGAAGGGCCGCGCGGCGATGCTCGAATTCCTCGCCAATTCGTTCCATTCGGGTGCAGCGGCCATGCATATCGGGATCATGCCCGAAGTGGCGATCACCGGCGACAATACCGCCACCGGCATCTGGTATCTGCAAGACGTGTTCATCGATGTCGAAAAAGATGACCACACCTTCGGCACCGCGATCTATACCGACACCTATCGCCGCGAAGGCGGGGCCTGGCGGATCGAAAGCACCTATTACGACCGTGTGATCGAAGTCCTCACCAAGTTCAGCCAAACCGCGGGCCGCCTGTCTGTCCAGCGCCTTGCCACCACCGGCCGCAAACCCGAAGAGCGGACTGACATCAGCCACCTGATCCACTGGGACGAATGAGCCGGCACCGCAGCACTGGGCGCATCGCCAGTCGCGCTGCCCAAACTGCAAGCTGCATACAAAAACAAGGGTGGGCCTGCGCAGAATTGATCTGCATCAGGCCCACCCTTCATCATCTGCCCGTCAGAACTTCGCGCCTGCGCGGAAACCGATCATGCGCGGCGTGGTCGGCACGATGTATGGGCGCTGCGTACAGGCCCCGCACTGGACAAAGCGCGAAAGCTGGCCGCGTTCATCCGTGAGGTTCCGCAAGAAAGCCTCGATCGAGAAAGTCGACCATTCCGCACCGATCGCAAGGTTCACCTGCCCGAACCCTTCAAGGCGGCCCTGCGCTGCGGCAAAGTCCACCCGCAAATCAGAGCTGGCAG
>CAZSTP010000002.1:0-71412 GCA_964609325.1 uncultured Novosphingobium sp.
CCGCCCTCCTGGTCCTCTTCCTCGTCCTCGTCCTCGTAACGCGTGACACGCGGATGCTCCTCACTGCCAATGGTGACGTTGACGCCAAAGAGGTCGGGCGAGAACCAGCACTTCAATTCGATGGTCGATTGATCGACGCACTTTAGGTCCGCGTTCTCCACGAACACCCGCCCGCCATAGGGCCACAGCCTGAGCGTAACCTCGTGCTTCATACGATCGAGCGTTTGGCTAAGCCTGCTCTGTTCCTTTGCCATTCGTCGCTCCACCCCATTTCGCGCAAGATGCCCTCCGGGAACGTCCGAGTAAACCACGCAGATAGCCATCCACGCTCCGATATGGTGCGCACTGTTGCCAATTGCATCTCCCGGGCGGAACAGGGACATATCGGATCGGTACTCCGATCAGCAAGGGCACGGACAACATCATCATTCGCCCTCCAGCGATCGCGCCTATCGTGCCACCTTCCGTTCGACCTATCCAGTCGCCAGTCACCCCTCCAATTGGCACCAAATCCTATCGCCAAGCTCGAGTCTGGAATGGAAACGCCTATGTCTGGCGCACGGTCTGCAACTAATGAGCAACAGTTAACAAGAGCGCGCCGAACGGCGACGGTGTGGCGCAGGCTCTACCAGCCGCTCGTAATGCGATCCTCCCATTCATCGTAAACGGCATGCGCCTTTGCCCACCTCTCGGACAGCGCAGCCCGCGTCGGCTTGCGGGTGTACTTCGACATCGTGCGCTGCCTCTCACCGATGCGATGGATGGTACGCATGGCACGGGCTACCTCACCCTCCCTCTGCGACCCGTAGGAAAGCCCCCAGCCGCTCACGGACGCGAAGTGCGTCTCGCCCGGGGGCAGCACCAGCGTCGTGCAGCGCCTGCCCGTATTCGGGCACAGTGCGTACCAGCGCTCCCCGCCAAAGTGCATCGGGCAGCTTTCAAGCCAAACGACGCAGTTGATCCGCCTGCCATTCGCGTCGCCGGTGATCTTCAGGCAGGGGTACGGCTCCATGCACTCCACATCCGATACGAACGTGAGCCGCGTCACAATGCGCCCGTTACGGCTCCACGATAAAGTCTGCCTGTGCATGTAATGTCGCTTGACCATGCCGAGCCTCTTCAGGTGCGACAGGGAGATGCGCAGGCAGTCATCGGTCGTTGCCCGATTGCTGCGTCGTCCAGAGCCTATGCCACCCATGACAGCCTCCTGTGATCGAAAAACACTGCTCAAATAGCATATTTGATCGCGCAGGTCGATTTTTGGCTCGAATGGAGAGCAGGTTTCTGGATCGAAAGAAATGGATCATGGCTCGAACGATTGAACGCTGCGGTTCGAGGTCAGATTGGCTGCCTTGCTCTATCTCCGACAGCTTGCTTCTGCTTCACTGCTTCACCCCCTATAGGGTGGTGAAGCAGTGAAGCAGAAGCATTGAAGCAGCATTTGCTCGCGACGCTTCAAATGTGTTCAAACCCGCATTTGAAGCAATTTGAAGCTGAAGCACCGTACAGGCATCAAGGGTTGTTAGCACTCGTGATGCCCCCAACACTCGGAAAACAAAGCCGCTCAACTTTGGCAACGACAAGACGTTACGGTGCACCGCCCAAACCCCAAAGTCGCAGCCAAAAGACCATTCCCGCGGCACCGTATGTATGAGCAGCCCTTTTCGATCGCCACCCGAAGCGCCGCGAATGTTGGCACTTCTTGCGGGAATTGCCACGCACATGCTGCCGCTGAAAGAGGCAATTGTCGACCAATTTAAGCCATTCGGCAGCTTCGGTGTGAACGTCCGCTTATGCGTAACCGTGGGCTGCAGGCCGCCTTGCACGGCGCGTGATTAAAGCGCTGATATCCGCTCCTTTTGTGGGGTGGCGTAGATGGACGATATCGGGGCTGAGCGAGCAAGTAGTCATATGAGTGGTCGTATGACTACTCAGATTGAGGTGGCTGGCCGGGTGTCCGGCCGCCGTCGCTGGACGGTGGAGCAAAAGCTGGCGATCCTGCGGGATGCGTTTGGGCCGGAGGGTTCGGTCCGGGCTGCATGCGACCGGCACGAGGTTGGCAGCGGGGCGATTTATACATGGCGCCGACAGGCGATGTCGGGAGAACTGACCGGCGTCCGGCCACCGGCCTTTCCGGCATTTTCCGAGGTTGAGGTCGCGGATTCGGTCGCCCACGATGTTGCACCGTCGGTGCGATCACGTTGCGGGCAGATCGGCATCGAACTGCTGACGGGTGTCAGCCTGACCGTGGATGCGATGGTCGATGCCGACGCCCTTGCCCGGGTGATCGCCGTGCTCGGCCGATGATCCCGCTGCCACCCTCGACGCGGGTTTACCTGGCCTGCGGCGCGACAGACATGAGGAAGGGTTTTGACGGGCTGGCGGTGCTGGTCCAGCAGGTGCTGGAGCAGTCTCCGCATTCCGGCGCGCTGTTTGCCTTCCGCGGCAAGCGCGGCGATCTGATCAAGCTGCTCTGGTTCGACGGCCAAGGGATGTGCCTGTTTTCCAAGCGCATGGATCGCGGCAAATTTGTCTGGCCGGTGACGAAGACAGGCAAGGTCAGCCTTACCTCGGCCCAGCTTTCCATGCTGCTCGAAGGTATCGACTGGCGCCGTCCCGAACGCACTGCGGTGCCGCTTCTGGCAGGATAAAAATCCGCAGATTTGCGTGGTTTTTCTGGTGCGGAATGGCCCACTTTGCTAGTGGGTCACGGTGTCGGACGCAGCCACTTCCACCCTTGATAAAGATGCCCGGATCGCCGAGCTGGAAGCAGCCTTGGCGGCTCGTGACACGCTGATCGACACGCTGCGTTTCCAGCTGGCGCAGCTGCGCCGCATGACGTTCGGCCAATCGTCGGAGAAGCTGTCGGCCCAGATCGAGCAGCTCGAACTGACGCTTGAGGAGCTCGAAGGCGAAGCCGCTGTGGCCGATGCCCGCAAGGATGCGCCGGCGGGTAGGTCCGAACGGCCAGCGCCGGTTCGCAGCCTTCCGCCCCATCTTCCGCGCGCCGAGCAGCGGATCGAACCGGAGGCAGGCCACTGCAATTACCCTGATTGTGGCGGCACCCTGCGCCCGCTGGGTGAGGACAGCGATGAGATGCTCGACGTCCTGCCGGTGCAGTGGCGCGTGATCCGCACCATCCGTCCCAAGTACAGTTGCCGCTCCTGCGAGAGGATCGTGCAGGCGCCGGCCCCGGCGAAGGCCATCGCCCGCGGCAAGGCCAGCTTCGCCACGCTCGCTCATGTGGTCGTGTCCAAGTTCGATCATCATCTCCCGCTCTACCGGCAGGCCGAGATGATGGCGGCGCAGGGCCTCGACATCGACCGCTCGACGCTGGCCGGGTGGGCAGGACAAGCCGCGCATCTTCTCGACCCCATCGTCTCCCGGATCCGCGAGGAAGGCCTGAAGGCCGCCAAGATCCACAACGACGATACGCCCGTGCCGATGCTGGTACCCGGCAGGGGCAAGACCGCACAGGGCCGGTTGTGGACCTACGTCGTCGACGACAGGGCCAGCGGATCAACCGCCCCGGCGCTAGTGTGGTACAGGTTCACGCCAGACCGCAGCGGTATCCATCCGCAAACCGAGCTGAAGAGTTTCACTGGCCTCCTTCAGGCCGATGGCTATGCTGGGTACGAGAAACTCTATGCTGGCAACCGGATTCAGGAGGTCGCCTGCTGGGCGCATTTCCGTCGCAAGATCTTCGAGAACCACCAGACCAGCCCAACGCCGTTGACCACCGATCTGCTTGAGCGGATCACGGCGCTCTACCGGCTCGAGGACGAGGTACGGGGTCAGCCCCCTGATGTTCGCAAACAAAAGCGACAGGAAAACACCAAACCGCTGGTCGATGAACTGCGCGCGGCCATCGACGATGCCTTGCGCCGCCTGTCGCCAAAGTCGGCGATGGCCAAGGCGCTCGCCTATGGTCGCAAGCGCTGGATCGCGCTGACACGCTTCCTCGATGACGGCCTGGCCGAGATCGACAACAACATCGCTGAACGCGCGATGCGCAGCGTCGCAATCGGTCGGAAGAATTGGCTCTTCGCAGGGTCAAAAGCCGGAGGCGAGCGCGCCGCCGCCATCTATTCGGTTATCGAAACGGCAAAACTCAACGGCATCGAGCCGCAGGCCTACATCGCCGATGTCATCGCGAAAATCGCGGGTGATTGGCCAGCCTCGCGCTGGGATGAACTCATGCCGTGGAATTGGGCTGCTACCGAGCACACGCTGATTGCCCAGGCAGCCTAGCCGGTGGCCTGCAGGCAACGCTTACGCTTATGCCGCAACCTGACCATGCTCTTAATGATAGCCTTCTCACTGAACGCCTGACGACGGACATAATCTTCATGCCGTTGCCTAACCAAACACAGGGTAAGGAATGGGCAGGCCGCTTCGAAAGCGATCCAGCCAACAGTTGCTCTATGCCGATGCCACGAAACACCTGTGCTGGCGTTAAATCGGCTTTTGATTGTCCAACAGTTGCAGTTCAGATGTTAAGAATTGCCGGCCAATCTTCTTTGCGACCGTAAGTTTGGGTGACCTGTTTGAAGAAAAGCCCAAACAGGGAGTGTTTTCTACAGAAGCTTCGCTGGTGAGTCATACATCGCAAAATTGCTTGAGCAGGCTTCGAGCAATGTTGTAATTGCATCCATGTCTCCAGCGGTGGCGGCTGGAGGCAGCGGCTTCATTTTTGCAGACGGCGGGAAAGTGCCGTAACCGGCAAACAGGCAGTGCCAGCTAATCGCCGAATAGTGCGGGTCACCATATGCCGTTGTATTTGCGACCGCTATGTCCTGGTGCGTGAACCAGGCGGTCAGCATGGCTTTCAAGCCGTCGGATAGCGACTGGTTTGTGGCGTTTATGTGCCAATATGCGTCATCATTGCGCTGATTTGCGCGATAATGTGCCACAATATAGTCGCGGATGCCCTCAAACCGCGTGGCGGCACATTGGTTGAAGGCATCGCGGTGTTGTGGCGTGAACCCGCCGCTTTCATAGGCGCGCACAAATTCGAGTGCGGTGGCGATCACGATATGCAGCGCGGTGGCTTCAAGCGGTTCGATGAACCCTTGGGATAGTCCTGCGGCGAGGCAATTGCGGCTCCAGCTTTCCTCCACCCGGCCTACCTTCATTTGTAAAAAGCGAGCGGTTTGAGCGCTTTCCGTCATGCCGATGGCTGCGCGCAATTCGGCCTCGGCCTCATCATCGGATAGATAGCTGGATGAATAGACATAGCCATTGCCGACCCGTGTGGTGAGCGGGATGGACCAGCGCCAGCCTGCGCGCATGGCCACGGCATCGGTTTGCGGTTTGAACGGCGCGGCATGGGTCGTGGGCATTACCACCGCGCGATCATTGAGCAGGTTTTCGCTAAAAGATTTGAAGCGCACGCCCAGCTTTTGCTGGATCAAGAGTGCGCGAAAGCCCGAACAATCAACGAAGATATCGCCCGCGATGCGCATGCCATCTTCGCAAAGCAACGCTGCAATATCGCCATCATCACCGAATTCAACGTCGAGCACTTTTCGCGGCACATGGACAACACCGCGAGCGACGGCCCATTCGCGCAGGAAAACCCCCAACTTGTAGGCATCAAAATGATACCCGTAACTGGGCGCAAAAGGGAAATTGGGGCTTGCTTGAGGTCCTTTTCCGGCATTAGCCAGGCGCGTGGCCAGAAACCACGGATCAGGATGCGCCGGAACATCAAAGCCGCGCCGCGCCAACATGGCATTCAAGAAAAAGTCCGGTTGGGTGTGCAAGTCTGTCGGACCGGGAAAGGGATGGAAATAGCTTTCAAAGCCCGGTCTGTCGCTCCACCCCGTGAAGCGGATGCCCAGCTTGTATGTGGCATCACACGCGGGCATCCATTCCGCTTCTGCAATGCCGAGATGATCGAACAGCGCCTTTAACTGCGGGGTAGACCCTTCGCCCACCCCGATTATGCCGATTTCTGGGCTTTCGACCACGGTTACGGTGCCACCACGCGCGGCCCACTCGCGGTGCATCAGGCAGGCCGTAATCCACCCGGCGCTGCCACCGCCAAGAACGACGACGTTTGGCGGGACAGCGCTTTGAACCATCAGCGGGCAACCGGTTCCAGAGAGATTGCAAATCCTCCGGCAGTGGCCATCGGCAGGGCCATGGTGTCACCCTTCTTCACGCGCCGTGTTTCATGGATGATCCGGTGCTTTGCGTTTTGTGAGCCAAGGCCATTGGCACCTTCCCCATCGCGATAGATGGTGGCCAGATACGTCTTGTTCGCATCCAGAAAATCAAGCGCGAACGATGGAGTGCGAGGGTTATCATCGGTCACCCCGCCGACAAACCAGCTTTGGGAATTGCGATCCTTGCGCGCAATCACGGCAAATTCGCCCACCATACCATCCAGCAGATGGCTTTCGGCCCAATCAGCCGGGACTTTGGCGGTGAAGGCCAGTTCTTTGGGATATTTGGCCAGATTTTCAGGCAGGTCGGCCACCATCTGGATCGGGGAGTATACGACCACATAATAAGCCAGTTGCCGCGCCAGCGTTGACATAATCGGCGTACCGTCTTTGCCTTCGAGCGAGAATATGCCGGGGGTGAAGTCCATCGGCCCGGCGAGCAGGCGGGTAAAGATCAATTCGGGCACATGGTCAGCTGTATTTGTCGGCACGCCCCACGCATCATATTCAACGCCGCGCGCGGCTTCGCGGGCCACCCAGTTGGGATATGTGCGGCGAAGGCCGGTATCCTTGATCGGCTCGTGCGCGTTCACCGCAATACGGTGCCGCGCGGCGGTTTTGACCACGTCCAGGTGATGGCGGGACATACGCTGCCCGTCGTGCCATTCCATCACGGTGCCTTTGCCATCAGGGGCAGGCGCTGTGGCGCCGCCCGCATCAGCGACATACCCCGTTTTCACCAGATTGACGCCAACCTTTTCGTATAGCGCCATCGCATCGTCAAGCTGCGCTTCGTAATTTGCAATGTCACCGGCAGTTTCGTGATGTCCGATCAGACGCACGCCTTTGGCTTTGCCATATTTCGTGATCGCCGCAATATCGAAGTCCGGGTAGGCCTGGGTAAAGCTGAAGTTGCGCCCGTTGGCCATCCAATTGCCATCCCAGCCCTTGTTCCAGCCTTCGACCAGAACCCCTGCGAAACCGTGCTTTGCCGCAAAATCGATGTAGCGTTTGGTGTTCGCCGTATTCGCGCCATGCTTTGGCCCGCTGCCCCAGGTGGTCTTATCAAGGTGCATTTCCCACCACACGCCGATGTATTTCTGAGGCTTGAACCAGCTTACATCGCCCAGCACATTAGGTTCATTAAGGTTCAGCGTCAGGTCGTTTTCAAACAGGCCCGCTGGTCCATCGGCAATCAGAATAGTCCGCCACGGGGTGTTGAAGGCACCAGCGTGTGTGACCTTTGCGCCTTGCGATGATGGGGATAATTCTGAGCGGAAACGCATACCATCCATGCGGCGCAGCCACATGCCGGCAAAATCCACCAGTGCTGCTTCATGAAAGCTGAGATGGGTGCCATCGCCAAGCTTCATGGTGATCGGCGTATGCGCAACCGATACTGCGTCGATCGGGGTGCGCACATAGAGGTATTCATAGCGGTTTGAATCGCCTGCCTGAATCCACCACGCTTCACCTTGGGGGGCTTCACCTTGGCGGGCGATGGCAAATTCGGTCAATTCCTCGGCAATCCGGGCGACTGGCAAAGTCGCCTGCTGCGGAAATTCATAGCGGAATCCGATGCCGCCATCGAACACCCGCACCCGCACGGTGTAGCGGCGTGGCGCTGGCAGTGATTGCACGAAAGTCACGCTGAGTTCGTTATATCTGTCGCGGATAAACCGGCGTTCGCCCCACGGCTGCTCCCACTGGCTATCGTGGCTGGCGCGGGCCTCTGTCTCAACGGCCAAGCCGCGACGCAGCGGTGGCGCATCGGTAAAGTTGAAGCCCAGTTGCGAGCGCGCAAGCAATGGCTTGCCATCGCGCGCCACGGTGTAAAACGGAACGCCTTCTCCATCCACGTCCAGGCTGACAGCGATCCGCCCGTCAGGCGATAGTACCGGCTCTGCCTGTGCCAAAGCTGGCAGCAGACATGCCACCAGCGCGATGATGATGTCGCGCAGTTTCATACGCTTAACACCACTGCGGCAAATGCCGGAAGGATGTGGGCCTGTCCTGCGTTAACGCTCATCAAAACATCTCCACTTTGGGCATAGGCAGGCACCGCGACGGGCACTTTGCCAAAGTTGAACAGGCAACGCAGCGTCTCACCGGCAATTGTGCGCTCGACCAGCAAGAAGTCGGCATCGGCATCGCACTGCGACACAATGCCCACCGCCAGCGCTTTATGGGCTTTGCGCAAGGCGATGCATTGGCGGGTGAAGGCCAAGAGCGACTGGGGATCAGCTTTCTGCACATCGACAGCATGGGCCAGATTGTCCTGCCCCACCGGCAACCACGGGGCCTCTGATCCAAACCCTGCGTCCGGTACACCGGCCACCCATGGCATTGGCGTGCGCGCACCATCGCGCGACAGTGTCAGTGGCCAATTGGCAATGGCTTCAGGGTCCTGCAATTGCGCAAAGGGTATATCGACTTGCCCCAGCCCAAGTTCTTCACCCTGATAGATAATTGCATTGCCGCGCAGGCATACAAGCAACAAGGCTTTGAGCCGGGCAAAGGCATCGCGGTAATCGGGTGATACCCAACGCGAAAGCGCCCGGGGCGCATCATGGTTTTCAAAGGCCCAGCTTGGCCATCCGGTTCCCGGCGTTGCGGGCCAAGCTGATAACGCTGCCTTGACCAACCCCGGCGTCAATCGGTCGGCATAGAGAAAATCAAAGCCATAGGCCGAATTGAGGTGATTTTCCGCGTGGGTATAGGCCTTCATTTGCGCATCGGCTTCATCACCGCCCACTTCGGCAACGGTGAAAATGCCGTCGTATTCATCAGTCAGAGCGCGAATGCGTTCAATGAACTTTTCGATGTCGCGGTGCGACTGGTTGTAGTGCTTCAACTGGAAATCGAACGGACGTGTGCGCGGCTTATCTGTGGCCGGGGCGGGTGGATTATCTCGCAGTGCCGGATCGTGCATCGCAAAGTTCAGGGCATCGATGCGGAAACCGTCAACCCCCCGTTCCAGCCAGAACCGCGCCACACCCAGCAGCGCTTCCTGCACTGCCGGATTGTGGCAATTGAGCTGTGGTTGGCTATCAAGGAAGTTGTGCATGTAATATTGTCCGCGCCGGGCATCCCACCGCCAGGCGGGGCCCCCGAATACGGACTGCCAGTTCGATGGTGGCGACCCGTCGGGCTTGGCATCCGCCCATACATACCAGTCGGCCTTTGCATTCTCTTTCGAAGACCGGCTTTCGATGAACCATGCGTGTTGATCAGAGGTGTGGGCGTAGACCTGGTCTATCAGGACGCGCAGGCCCAGATCATGGGCGTGGGCCACCAGCGCGTCGAAGTCTGCCAGTGTGCCAAAGATCGGATCAACATCGCAATAATCCGACACGTCATAGCCGAAGTCTTTCATCGGCGACGTGAAGAAGGGCGAAATCCAGATGGCATCGACGCCAAGCTTTGCGATATGACCCAGCCGCGCGGTAATGCCGGGCAGATCGCCAATGCCATCACCGTTCGCGTCCATAAAACTGCGCGGATAGATTTGATAAATTACCGCGCCCTGCCACCAGGGCTGCTGGACAGTAGCGTTCACCGGATCAAGCAGGGTAAGCGTATTCATCTGCGGAGGCTTTCTATCGCGCGACACACCATCCAGCCAAAGGCAGGCAGCGCAACGCGCACGCTGCCGGGCGCTGTCACCGCAGCAGGACAAGGGCCGGTCAAGGCGTCAAGGTGAGTTGCGGCAGGGCCGATCGTGCTGTTCACATCAATCGGGTGGCCGGCGGTGTTAAAGGCGATGAAGATTTCTGCGCCGGTAGCAGGATCAAACCGCGAAACCGAAAACAGCCCCGGTGTTTGCGCATAATCGCGCACAATCTGGGCACCCCCCGACAGTGCAGGCTGGGACCTGCGGATCGCGCTCAGGCTTGCAATAACGCGGAACAGCGGATGGTTTTCATCGAAATTGCTGCTCGCGGTTGTGGCAGCCGTGCCGATCAAGGCATTGTCATTGTACGATGCAACGCGTGACGGGAACATATCTTCACGTGCCGCCTGATCGCCGCCATCGCCGACAAAGCCTTGTTCATCACCGTAATAGATCACCGGCGCGCCGCGCAGCGTCAATAGCATGGCATGGCCAAGCGTAACCCGGGCCAGCAGTTCATTGCCTGCAATATCGGGGCGGTCTTCCTTCAATAGCGTTGAAAACCGGCCCATATCGTGATTGCCAAGGAATGTGGGCAACCGCCGCGCAGCAGCTTCACCACCTTCATACAGGACATCACCGTCAAACATTTCGGCCAGCACCACCGTGCCTTTGCCCTTGCCCAGAACATCGCGCACTGCCGCCTGAAACGCGAAGTCGAGCACGGCGGGCAAATGGTCGCGCCGAGTATATTGCGCGATGTATCCGCTGTCGGGCGATGTGCGGTATACCTCTCCGAACAAGGCAAAATTTGGCAACCCTTGCGCGATGGCGCTCGTTTGGATTGCCGGTATAAATGCCTGCCAGAAACCGGGATCGACATGGCGCGCGGTATCAATGCGATAGCCGTCGATCTTGGTACGCTCGATCCAGCCCTTGTAGATTTCGATCATCCCGTCGCGCACCTGTGGATGTTCGGTGAACAGATCATCAAGGCCTGAAAAATCGCCAAAGCGGGAATCTTCACCGGTAAAAGTGGAATCGCCGCGATTGTGATAGAATACCGGATCATTTAGCCACACTGGCACTTTCACTGCGCGCTCTGCTGGCGGTACGTACGGTGTGTAAGCGTAGGCAGGGTCGGTCAGCTTGGCAAAGTTTGCGGTATTGCTGTCCTGATCGCCTGCAAACCCTTGATTAACCGGCGTTCCGGCCAATCCGCCCTTGCGCGAATAGGGATAATCCGCGCGCGAACGATACGCGTATTTTGTCGCCTCACCTTCCTTGTAACGGATCACATCGGCGGTGTGATTGGTGATGATGTCGATGTAGACTTTCATCCCGAGGCTGTGCGCCTTGCTCACCAGCGCCTCGAATTCCGCTTCGGTGCCCAGATGGGCGTCAGGCCGCGTAAAGTCTGTCACCCAATAACCGTGATAGCCTGCGCTTTCCATGCCCGCAGGCCCTTGAACAGCCTTGTTCTGGAAGATGGGCGCAATCCAAAGCGCAGTAATGCCAAGCTTTTGCAAATAGGGCAGCTGTGCCACCAGACCCTTGAAATCACCGCCGTGAAAGAAGCCCTTGTCGGCCGGATCAAACCCCGTAACCAGCCGGTCACCCTTCAAATAGCCCTTGTCGTTCTTGCTATCGCCATTCTCGAAACGGTCTGGCAGGACGAAATAGATGACCTCATCGGACACATCGCGCGCGCGGTAATCGGGGACCGATTGCGCATTGGCCACACCTGCACAAAGCAGCGTTGCAAACAGTGTGGTTAACAGGTGTTTCATGCAGCAACCCCGCGTACAACTTGATGAAGCACTTCGATGTGGCGCGGCATCAGCCGCACCTCTTCGACCAGTTCGGCCTCGGTCCGGCCCAGAAGATCGCGCAAATCATCTTCGGACAGAAGATCGGCAATGGGATTATACCCCTCAGCTTCAACGCCTTGGCCTGCCAGAACCTGAAACCAGCCCACTTCGGTGAACAGTTCCTCATGCTCGCGGTGGATAAAGCCTGTCGCCTGCCACTGCGCCAATTTCCGCTGCAAGGTTTCGGGCAATTCCATGGCGCGCATCGCGTCCCAGAACGGTTCGCCCATGCGCTGGTTGGCCCAGTAATGCAGGACGATGAAATCGCGGATTCGGGTCCATTCGAACCGTGCCTGCATGTTGAAATGGTCGATCATTACAGGATTGGATTTGCCTGCAGGCAACATCGACAGGAAACGGCTGATCGCGCTCTGCACCAGATGGATGCTAGTTGATTCCAATGGCTCCATGAAGCCTGCGGCCAAGCCGATGGCCAAGCAATTGCGGTTCCAATGTTTGCGCCGCATACCTGTGGTGAAGCGCAAGGGACGCGGATCGGCCAGTGGTTGGCCATCGAGATTGGCCAGCAAGGTCGCCGCCGCCTCATCATCGGAAATCATGGCGCTGGAATAGACATGACCGTTGCCGATGCGGTGTTGCAACGGGATGCGCCATTGCCATCCGCACGTCCTCGCGGTGGAGCGGGTATAGGGTGTAAAATCACCCCCGCTTGAACAAGGCACTGCTACTGCCCGATCACAGGGCAAGTAGTGCGTCCAGTCGTCAAATCCGGTTTCAAGCGCGCTTTCTATCAGAAGCCCGCGAAAGCCGGTGCAATCAATGAAGAAGTCGCCTGCAATCCGTCGCTCACCATCCAGCACGAGAGCGGCAATATCACCACTTTGGCCATCGCGCTCAACCGTGCGGATCAGGCCTTCAGTCCGTATCACGCCACGCGCCTCGGCAAAGCGGCGCAAGTAAGCGGCATAACTCCCTGCATCGAAATGATAGGCATAGGCCATTTCTGGCGATTGCGGCGTGCGACGGCCGCGTTGCATCCGCAGAGTGCGCGCAGCCAGTTCGTTCAATGAATAGCGTTGCAGGGGTTTGGCAAAGCCTAGCTGCTTTGCGCGCAACCAGTGGTGCTGGAATGGCAGCAGACCCACCGAACGCCCGATGTTGCCAAAAGCATGCATGTAGCTTTCGCCTTCACGCTGCCAGCCTGCAAATTCGATGCCCAGTTTGAACGAGCCGTTAGTCTCACGCAGGAACTCGGCCTCATCAAGGCCCAGCGCAGCGTTGAACAAATGAATTTGCGGGATTGTGGCTTCGCCCACGCCCACCGTGCCGATGTCTTGGCTTTCAACCAGTTCGATCTGCGTTCTCGGAGGGGCGAAACGCGAAAGAGCTGCAGCGGTCATCCAGCCGGCCGTTCCACCGCCCGCAATGACAAACCGCATGCCGCCATGTTCTTGATTGCCCACAAACCTCTCCTGCCTGTTTGCGGCATTGTTGCTGTAGCGCCAGTTCTGATCAAGCCGGGATCCAAGCGCCAAACGATGCGGCGGACCGGTGGTATCCGGTCCGCCGTTGCAGTGTTACTTAGAAGCGGTAGGAAACACCCAGCAGGTACGTCCTGCCATACCGTTCATAATCGATCACGTGCGACGTGTCCTGATCGGCATAGTTGATGAAAGGTTCATCCGTCAGGTTCAGTGCTTGCAGAGTCAGCGACAGTCCGTTCAGGCTGCTACCTTCACCAAAGCGATAGCCGATCTGGGCATCAAAGATCGATTCTGCAAAGGTTTGGCGGAAATCGCGACTGGCCGAGATACCGATGAATTCCGCCAGATAGCTTGACCGGTAACGGTGGCTGACACGTGTTTCAAAGCCCGACTTTTCGAAATACACGGTCGAATTGACGACCCACTTTGACAGACCTGGCACCGTTGCGGTGAAGGTGTTGTTGGTTTGGCGGTCGGTAATCGTCAATTCACTGCTGGTATAGGAAACGCTGGTCTGGAAACCGAACCCTTCCAGCGCAGGGATGACCGAGCGGAAGGGCAGCGCTAGGCTGGCTTCCACGCCATAGATGTGGCCTTCGGCGGTGTTGTCAGGCCCCGAAACAAAGCCGGTGGTGTTGCTGCCCGTTGCAAGGAAAGCTTGCCGCTGCGGTGCGGTAAGGCTTGGCACAAGATAGGCGAAATCACGAGTTACCGAAGCGTTCGGGTTCACGAAATCGTTGAGCTTCTTGTAGTACGTTGCGAGCGAGAAGTAGCCTTCACCGCCAAAGTACCATTCATAACTCAGGTCCAGACCATCAGACAGATAAGGACGCAGGCGCGGATTACCGCCACTGCCACTGAAGATAGTGTTGAGCGGAAGCAACGGCGAATTCGAGATTGAAGCATTCTGCGAAGCGTTCAACTGATCCATGCGTGGACGTGCCAGCGTGCGAGCAGCGCCAAAGCGCAGCTTCATCTGGTCGTTCAAGGCGAGGTTCAGGCTGAGGCTTGGCAAGACATTACTGTACTTTTCACCGTCGGTGACAGGTGTCTGCACGCTGCCAACGCCGCCGGGCGAATTGAAACCGCGCGAAGACTGGTCGGTAAACACCACCTGCACACCGACATTGCCGGTCAGTTCCATGCCGCCAAGCATGGTTTTGATATCGGCGCGGGTATAGCCGGTGAAGACCTTTTCATTGACGGTCCAGTCACCCGGAAACGGCAGGCTTGAGCTTTCAACGCCGGTCAGAAGGTACGTGCCGTTGTTCAACAGGACGAACGGATCATAGGCAACTTGCGGGCCAAGGCCAAGGAATGACAAGGAATTGACCGTGCCCAGCAACGCATCCTGCGGAATTGGCAAGCGCGTGGTGGCGCCCTGTGCCACGTTGGCCGAGGGGCCCTTGAGGCTCAGGAAGTTTTGCGTGATGTCACGGGTCTTCTTGCGATCCGCATAGGAAGCACCGGCGACAAGCCGGTCAATGAAACCGCTTTCGATCTTGCCCACAGCTTCCAGCTTGCCCGACCACAACTCGTCTTTGGTCTTGGTGTCGTTGATAAAGCCGGCTTGAACAATTCCGCCGCCCCAGCCGCGCGGGTCGGTCAATTGGATCAGGTTGGTATCACCGTAATTGATCCGGTTGGTGAACGTGTAAGGGAAACCGTTGTTGCTGCGCGTTGCGGTTACGACGTCCGATGGCGCGGTTGCACTGGCGGCATAGCTAAGGCCGGAATAGCTTTCGATCTGCTGCAAGCGGCGATCTGACATCGAATAAGCAACGTCTGCTGTCAGGATGACATCATCGTTTTCGTATTTGGTGTTCCAGCCTGCCGCAAATGTGGTCGTGTCCTTGCGGTCATAATCATTGCGCACAACCGGTTGTACGCCGCTGAATGTCACCGAATCCGGGAAGCTTCCGCCGGAATTAGCGGTAATCGTGGTGCCTGCGCCCCAACCGGGATTGAACGGGAATTCGATGCCGCGCTGCGGCTGCTTTTCCTTGTAATCGGCATAGAATACATCGAGCGAGCTGTTCCATTCGGACGTCGGCTGGAATTCTAGCGTGCCGAATGCGCCGATACGATCCAGCAGGACCGACTTTGCGAATGGCTTCATACCGCCAAGCACGGTATACCCTGCATCATTGGGGTAACCCCAGGCGCGGAAACGCTCGACCTGGCTTGGGCTTGATTGGTACGAAAGACCCAGCGCAAGGCCGATCGTATCGTCGGCAAACTGGTCAACGTACGTGCCGGTGGCACGATAGCCGTAACCACGCACGTCCGGGTTGAGCGAGCCTTCCTCGTTGACTTCGGCGCGGGCCGAAAGCGCGATAATGCGCTTCTTCTTCGAAAGCGGGCGGATTGTGCGAAGATCAACCGTACCTGCAAGACCCTGACCGATCAGGCCTGCGTAGGGTGTTTTGTAGACAACGCCCTGATCGATCAGTTCGGACGGATACTGGTCGTATTCCACCGCGCGGTTGTCACCCGATGAAACCACTTCGCGGCCGTTGAGCAGCGAGGTGGAATAATCGGGGCCAAGCCCGCGAACCGAAAGACTTTGCGCGCGACCATCGATGCGCTGCACCGCAAGGCCGGGCAAGCGGCCCAGCGTTTCGGCAATCGACACATCCGGCAACTTGCCGATGTCTTCAGCAGAAAATGCCTCGGCAATGCCGATCTGCTCTTTCTTGAGGTTTACCGCGGTCTGCAGCGCTTGGCGGAAACCCGTGACGATGATGCCCGGCTCGTCAGCAGGGGCCTCGGCCGCTGCTTGATCCGATGCTGCTGCGGTTGCGTCCTGCGCATTGGCGGCAGCCGGAAGGCATGTGGCCAAAGCCACGCCCAGCGCAACAAAGCTTATTCCGCCAGAAAAATTCTTACGATGTGCCATCGATAAGCCCCTCAAAGCGTCGGAGCCTGCAATGGCCTCCGACTTGTCCAATCCCTGATGGAATGACGTTGGACACGGGGTCCTCGTCATTCCTTGCGAGGTCTGGATACGCCCTAAACGGGGGGTGCGGGAAGTTGGTATACGTATACGCAAACGATTGCCGCACACTTTCGAGAAAGTTAGCGCGTGAGATAAATTATTGAAATAAAGTGATTAAATATGAGCTAGGCAAGAAATAAATTGAGCGTCAAGCGACCACTACGGGCGTCGTTATCGGGGACAAACCCTTCCGGAATGTCAGCGCAGTGCAGCACATTGCCCCGGTAAATCACCATCCGGTTGAAGCGTCCGGTCACAGTATAAATGCGTTCAAACAGTGCCGAGTCTCCGCCGATGTAACCCGCGTTTGGCATGCCATGCCGGGCAACGTCTTGTTCAAGGCAAGCCCGGTATTCATCGAAACGCGCTGCATCAACGGTTTCAAATCCGGTTGCGCGCTGCCGGTAAAACGCGGTTCCGGTTGCTTCTGCCGAATCCAGATAGAGCAAGGCCGCAAGCCGGAAATCTTCTGTACCATCAAAATGCGGAAACCGCTGAATCGGTGTCAGATCAGCAGCCTGGGCGGTAAGAAGGCTAAGGAAGCACTCCAAAAACCGTGGTGGGCGCGCAAGGCCAAAAATCTGTTCCAAAAAGGGCAAAAGTGGCTGCACCAAGGGCATAGCGATATGTTCTGAAACTGCAGCCCGCACCCCCGGATAAAACGGCCCGATCGGACAGTAATCATGGTGGGCAGCAATCTTCACGACGGTTTGCGGATCAGCCAAAGCCTGGTCGATAAAAACAATTGGCTGCTGCCCTTCACCGAACAACTGGGTGTGGATGCTGGCATGGGGCGATAAGGAAAGTGGACCGGTCATCGCCCCATTATATGAACCGCAGAGAAGCGATTGCGAAGACCTTGCGCATACACTATCCTGCCTAAGGCATAAAAATGCGAGCCTTCGTTGGGAGAGAACCGTGGGCAGACAGCGTTCACAAAAACCGACGAGCTTTGACATCGCGCATATTGCCGGTGTCTCGCAACCGACTGTCAGCCGCGCATTGCGGGGTGATCGCGCCATCAGCCAATCGACGCGTGAACGCGTGCAGCGTATCGCCAATGATCTGCATTACACGGTGGATAAGCACGCATCGGCGTTGCGTTCTCAGCGCTCCAACACGATTGCCCTGTTGTTCTTCGAAGATCCCACACCTGATCAAAGCATGATCAATCCGTTCTTCCTGTCGATGCTGGGGTCTATCACGCGGGCCTGTGCCAACCGTGGCCTTGATCTGCTGATCTCGTTCCAACGGCTGGAGGATGATTGGCATGTGAATTATCAGGACAGCAACAAGGCAGACGGAATTATCCTTCTGGGTTATGGCGATTATACGGTTTACGCGCCGCGCCACGCTCAACTGGTGCAGCAAGGTACGCATTTCGTGCGCTGGGGATCGGTCAGCGATGATGCCAGCGGCGCCACCATCGGGTCGGACAACGTCGGTGCCGGGCGCATGGCCGGAGCGCACCTGATTGAAAAGGGGCGAAAACAGATTGCCTTCCTCGGCCATGGCGACGGTCATTATCCCGAATTTGCCGAGCGCTATCTTGGCCTGTGCCAGATCATGCAGGAACATGGCCTTACGGTTGATCCAGCATTGCAGCGCGATGCGATCACAACAGAACAGGCAGGCCACGCAGCGATGGTTGACCTGCTGCAAAGCGGCCAGCCAATCGATGCGATTTTCGCCGCAAGCGACCTTATCGCCGTGGGGGCAATGCGCGCTCTGGCCGAAGCTGGCATCGCCGTGCCGGATGACGTGGCAATCATCGGCTTTGATGATATACCCGCTGCGAGCCAATGCTCACCCCCGCTGACCACGATCATGCAGGATTTGTCCGCTGCGGGCGAACGGCTGCTGGAAGCGATGGTTGCCAAGATCGAAGGTCGGGCCATGCCATCCCCGCTTTTGCCAACCCGCCTGATCGTACGGGCGAGCACCTGACCCGGGCCTGACGCAATACAGGCGCGCAGCCTGTATTCCTATACATCTCGTATTCGTATACATGTTGTTCAGCCCCGGCTTTCCTGCCAGCTTTCCCGTCAAGAACAACGGGCCATGCGAACAAGCTGGCGTAGGGAGAGCAACGCCAGATGGAAAAACCGCGTCAGGGCTTTCTGGGTCTTTGGAACATAAGCTTTGGCTTTTTTGGCATTCAGGTGGGCTTTGCCCTGCAGAATGCCAACATGAGCCGCGTCTTCCAGACACTTGGCGCCAGCATGGACGATTTGCCGGCACTGTGGATCGCTGCACCTCTTACAGGCCTGATCGTCCAGCCGATTATCGGTCACATGTCTGACCGTACATGGACAAGGCTCGGGCGGCGTAGGCCCTATTTCCTGACCGGCGCGGTGCTATCGACCATTGCCCTGTTCACCATGCCGTTGGCCCCGCAATGGGGCGCGGCACTGTTCCTTGCCGCCGCCATGCTCTGGCTGCTCGATGCTTCGTTGAACATCTCGATGGAGCCGTTCCGCGCGTTTGTAGGTGATATGCTGCGCGCAGATCAGCATGCTGCCGGATACGCAGTACAAACCGCATTCATTGGCGCCGGTGCTGTCGTCGGTTCGATATTTCCGTGGTTCCTTGAACATCTTGGCGTGGCAAATGTGGCAGTCTCCGGCAACTTGCCCGAAACCGTGCGCTGGAGCTTCTGGAGCGGCGCCGCAATCTTGCTGATCGCGGTGTTGTGGACAGTGTTCACCACGCGCGAATTCAGCCCCGCTGAACAGGCCGCCTTTTCCGGTCAGGACGAGGTGCCCGCTGATCTGCCGGTACGCGCCCTTGCCGCCAAGTCCTATTTCTCCAGCGCAATCTGGGCAGGAGCAGGGATTGCCGTGATCTCCCTTGTGTCGTTGCTTGACCTTGAAAAGGAAGTGTTGCTGCTCGGCGGATTGCTTGTCGTCTACGGCGCGCTCAGTTCCATCGCCATCACTTTGGCGCGCAAGGGCCGGACCAGCGGGATGCTGGCCAGCATCGTGGGCGATTTTGCGGGCATGCCCGAGGTGATGAAGCGCTTGGCACTTGTCCAGTTCTTCACATGGTCGGCCATGTTCATCATGTGGATCAACACCACGCCGGTAGTCACCCAATACGCCTTTGGCAACAGTGATCCGGCCAGTGCCGCCTATAACGAGGGGGCAAGCTGGGTGAATGTGCTGTTCACGGTATACAATGGTGTCGCCGCGCTGGCTGCGCTGTTCCTGCTCCCTGTGCTGTCGCGCCATTTGGGGCAGATCAAGACCCATGCCGTGTGCCTTCTGGCAGGTGCGGCCGGTTTCCTCGGCTTCTTTTTGCTGCGCGATCCGCAAGCCCTGCTTCTTTGCGAGGTCGGTATCGGCATTGCTTGGGCGTCAATTCTTGCCATGCCTTACGCTATCCTCGCTTCAAATCTGCCTCAGGCAAAGCTTGGCATTTACATGGGCCTTTTCAACGTTTTCATCGTGGTGCCGCAACTGCTGGTCGCCACGGTGATGGGCTCCTTGATGAACGCCTTCTTTCCGGGGGAACCGGTGTGGACAATGCTGTTCGCCGCTGCCGCCTGGATTGTTGCCGCCATTGCGATGCTACGCGTCGCCGCCACCGTACCTGCTCATAAAATGGAGATGATCCATGCTTAAAACACTCGCTTCGGCTCTTGCCCTTGCGCTGGCCGCTACAAACCCCGCAAGCGCTGCGGCCGATCCTTGGGCACCCAAGCCTTACGTTGACCTAACTCACCCGTCTTGGACAAGGGATGCGGTACTCTACCAGATCAACACGCGTCATTTCACACCCGAAGGCACGTTCCGCGCCGCTGAAGATCACCTGCCACGGCTGAAAAAGCTTGGTGTGGATGTTCTGTGGTTGATGCCGATCCATCCCATCGGCAAGGAAAACCGCAAGGGCACTCTCGGCTCGCCCTATTCGGTGCAGGACTATTACGCCGTCAATCCGGAATTCGGCACACTGGCCGACCTCAAGCACTTTGTGGATGCGGCCCACGCACAGGGTTTCCGCGTCATTCTTGATCTGGTTGCCAATCACACCGCATGGGACAACCAGTTGGCAAAGCAGCATCCCGATTGGTACGAAAAAGATTGGAAGGGCGATTTCCACCCTACGCCATGGTGGGACTGGTCCGATGTGATCGACCTTGACTGGCACAAGCCCGGTGTGCGTAAGCACGTCGGCGAGGCTATGGAATACTGGGTCCGCGAAGTGGGCATTGATGGCTACCGGGCCGATGTGGCAGGCTATGTACCTCTGGATTTCTGGGAAACCGAACGCACCCGGCTCGAAGCCATTCGCCCGGTCTTCATGCTTGCCGAATGGAAATCATCGGAATTGACGCGCCGTGCGTTTGATGCCGTCTATTCGTGGGACTGGCATGTCATGATCAAACAAATCGCCAAAGGGCAAGCTGATGCAACGGCGCTATATGGATATTACGCCGAAAACGAGAGCGCCTGGCCAAAAGAGGCAATGCGCCTGACATATATTGAAAACCACGACAGCAACGCGTGGGAAGGCACCACTGCCGAAAACTTTGGTCCTGCACTGCCAGCCTTTGTGGCGTTGTCCTTCACGGGCGAAGGTTTGTCGATGATCCACAACGGGCAGGAAGTCTGCAACGAAAAGCGCCTGGCCTTCTTTGAAAAGGATCGCATCGACTGGTCGAAAGGCAATGACTGCGCGATGGGCAGCCTGCTGCAAAACCTGATTTCGTTCCGCAAAGCAAACCCGGTTCTGGCTAATGGGCAATGGGGCGCGCGCATGGTGAAGGTGGAAAACGACAAGCCGCAGCAGCTGTTTTCATGGGTGCGGCAGGACGGCAAAAACAAAGTGCTGGGCCTGTTCAACCTTTCGGCAAAACCGGTGACCGCAAAACTGGCCGATGCGCTGCCTTCGGGCACTTATACCGAATTCGGCAGCGGCAAGGTTGTGATGATCGGCGCGCAGGACACGGTTGAACTTCCAGCATGGGGGTATCGCTTGCTGGCAAACGGCGGCCGGTAAACCGATACGGGGGGATGATTTGACATGACCGGAAAAGGCGGGAGCTGGGCGCTGATTGCGGCCTTGGCAGGGTTCCTCTTTGGTTTTGATACGGCCGTAATATCGGGCGCAGAGCAGGCCGTGCAAAAGGTCTGGTCAATGTCCGATGCGTTGCACGGGCTGGCCATATCTTCGGCACTATGGGGGACAGTTGCCGGGGCTTTATTGGGGGGCTGGCCATCGGACCGTTGGGGCCGCAGGCCGACGTTGATTGCGATCGGCGTGTTCTATGCCATTTCCGCCATTGGCTCGGCCCTGGCATGGGGGCCTGCGTCCTTCATCGTGTTTCGCGTCCTGGGCGGTGTTGCCATTGGCGTAAGCTCAGTCACCGCACCTGCTTATATTGCCGAAATCGCGCCGCGCGAACAACGCGGTCGCCTTGTGGCGTTGTTCCAGACGATGATCGTCTTTGGCATCCTGATTGCTTTCCTAAGCAATTATCTGCTCGGCGGGCTTGGCGAAGATGGCTGGCGGTGGATGCTCGGCGTGGTCGCAGCTCCGTCGCTTGCATATCTTGTCGCAACCTTCAAAATTCCGGAAAGCCCCCGCTGGCTCTATGTCCATATGGGCCGCGAGGCAGAGGCCCGCGCAATTCTAGCGCAGATCAATCCGGCAACAGTGGACGAGACGTTGGCCGCCATCGCCAAAGAAGCCGCAGCAGACGCACAAACAATATCATGGGGCAGATTCTTTTCGGGTGAATTCCGCCGCCCCATCACGCTGGCTTTCCTCATCGCGTTTTTCAACCAGCTCTCAGGCATCAACGCGATCATCTATTATGCCCCGCGCATCTTTGAACTGACCGGCGCCGGCGCGTCTACCGCGTTGCTGGCGACTGTCGGGATCGGGCTGGTCAACATGGTCTTCACGCTCGCCGGCCTTGCCCTGATTGATCGCGCAGGCCGCAAATTCCTGATGTATGTCGGCAGCATCGGTTACATCGTGTCACTGGGCATGACCGCATGGGGCTTTGCCAGCGGGCAATTCGCGCTTGTCCTGCCTTTCATCTTCGCCTTCATCGCCGCACACGCCATTGGCCAGGGCGCGGTAATCTGGGTCTATATCAGCGAGATTTTCCCGAGTGCAGCCCGTGCCAAAGGCCAATCGCTCGGAGCCGGAACCCATTGGGTCTGCGCTGCTGCACTTACCCAAGTGATGCCGGTCATCCTCTCTAATACGCCTCCCGCCGCAATCTTCACCGTATTTGCCCTGATCATGGTGCTGCAGCTCATCTGGGTCCGCATCGCGATGGTTGAGACAAGCGGGCGCAGCCTTGAAAATGTCGCCTCGGAGCTTTCGGGATTACCTATTGGATGATTCACATGCGAGATGGTTTGTGCCTGCCACAGATGACTGGTTTCAGCGCACCCGGTCGTTCATGGTATTAGTGACGAACGGCGGCTAAGTCCCAGACCTTGTCAATCCTAGTCCGTACTGTTGCTTTGATGATACTTCGGTTTTCGACAGGTCCATTTCATCTGCACAACAACCGACTAAAAGGGTGAAAACTGAGCACGGAAAGCTAGACCTTGCGAAAGACGACCGACATGTTGTTTGCGGGCATGTCGACGCACTCCTTTATTTTAAGCCCGAACTGCAAGCCGCAGGCGATTACCGCATCCAGCTCACGTACGCCCCATGAAGTATCCCGATTGCGCAAATCGCGGTCAAAGGCCTCATTGCTCGGTTCGAGTGGCCGGTCGGGGCGGCGAAACGGACCGTAGAGGTATAGTGGGCCGCCATCAGGCAAGATGCGCATCGCTCCACGCATCAGCCCGACCGTCGCTTCCCAAGGGCTTATGTGGATCATGTTTATGCAAATGATCGCCGCGGCCTGATCGACTGGCCAAGCCGAAAGTGCTGCATCGAGTTCGAGTGGTGCACTGACGTTTGCCAGTCGCTCGGCCTCAGCCCATGCGTTTATCGACTGGCGCGCCGCCAGCGACGCATCTGAGGGTTGCCATTCCAAATTTGGCAAGTGCCGAGCGAAGTAGACGATGTGTTCTCCTGTTCCACTTGCTACTTCCAACACCCGGCCTGACGCAGGCAGAGCGTCGCGCAGCACTTCGATAACTGCTTCACGGTTGCGGAAAGTGGCTGGCGCCGAGCGGCGCAAATCGTCAGGATCGTCCATATGGTCTAGCAAGCAGACATCGAACTGCTTTCGATAGAAGGGTCTTGCCGATAAGCTGCGAAAGGGTGCCCCTGCGTTTCCAATGCCTCTTGACCATGCCGAGCTGCTTCAGTTGCGAAAGGGAAACTCATGGGCAATCGTCGGCCGTCGCCCGATTGCTGCGTCGTCCAGAGCCTATGCCACCCTCCACTGATCGAAATACTTTGGAGAAGTAGCATTTTTTATCGCATTTGCCAATGAGTGAGGTGGTTTCCGCCCAAAGCGCGACGGTGTCGGGGGCGCTTCGCTTGCTGGCTCCGCCTACATCTGACCCCTCTGCCCCCTCTGCCCCCTCTGCCCCCTCTACCCAAATAATAAAGAAAAAGTAATTCAGATAACGCTGACTACTCTTTATTGGGTAAGGGGGTCAGAGGGGTCAGAGGGGTCAGAGGCTGGTCACCCACCCTCCTCCGTCGCCGCCGCACTGGGCGAAGTCTCGAACAGCGCAGCCTCTTTTCCGGCGACGTCCACGCGGGCGATTTCTGCGCGCAAAGCTGTGATGTCGGCGTCCTTCCAAGCGGCACTATTTCGCACAGCATATGCGGTGACCTTCTGCCGGAACCCACTTGGCGTAGGCGTTTTGAAAGTCCGAAGCTGGACCAGACCGGCGCGTTGCAGCGCATAACGTTTGGCAGAACCGCGAGGCCGCTCCTCACCCATGGCCGTGTCGATCTCTTCGGACGTGATAACATCCACCGGCCAGTGCGCGGCAATATCGAATGCCACCTGTTCGCTGTCCGAACGAACCCGCGCCAAAAGGTTTGTCTTCGCCGCAGTCATGGGCGCCCTCATCCCGGGCTTGAACGACGAGATGTCCCGCTGCCGGAGGAACTCGGCCACAGATGCAATGAACACCGGATCGTCGCGCAGGCGATAAAGGTCCCAGTAGTAGGCATCCGGCCTCGGATCGTCGTCGCACCGCACGACAACGAAGCGCCTGTCGGCATCTTCCAACGGGATAGCCGCCTCGCTGTTGGAAAAAATCAGCCAGCGGCACGCGTTCCACTCCACGTGTTGGCGTCCGTACTTCGGGTTGATCGTCCGGGTCTCTTCGGTAACGAGCTGCTTAAGGTCCTGCTGCATCTGATACTTGCGACTGCCATCGCCCTCGTCGATCTCGTCCACCACCGCGAGCAACTTTCCCGCCAGTACGCCATTGTAGCCGTCACGCAGCGTCCGGCCCAATGGAAACGACAGCGCCGCGTAGCCAACGAAGATGCGTCCGAGAATAGACGAGATGAGATTACGCCCCATGCCGGTTCGCGGCGCAATGTGGAGGAAGGCGATAGACGGCAGTTCGCCCGGCTTCTGCACCGCATGGGCGACCCAGTCCAAGAACAATGCTGTCTCAGCACCAAACAGCCACTCCACATGGTCGATGAACGGCTGCGCCCAACGGTCCCAGTCGGCTGGTGGCGTGGTGGCGCGCAGCCCCCGCCACGTGTTCAGCGCGTTCCTGCCGTCGGGTGCTGAGGTTACGACCCCTGCACCCGCCCGAAAGGTTTGCGTAGCGACCGTGCGCCTTGTCGGGTTAGCCAACCATGCCTCGGCAAGCTTCTTGCGGATCGTACGTTTACCGCCGCCGCGAACCGACACTTCGGCCACGAACATGGAGGCGGCGGTGCTGACCTTGAAGTCGGCCTGCGACAGCACGTGACCCGGCCTTGTGGTGTCGGCGACCTGCGAGCCATCTTCGATCAGAACGCAGTCGCGCAGCATGGCGTCCAGCGACCAGATTTTTGTCTTGTCAGTTGGCCCCTCGGCGACGGCCAGATCACGCTCGCGCTCCCGTTCATGCTTGCGGGCATGCATGGCAACTTCATCATCGCTCAGCGCCCGCTCAATCGCTCGACGGGCTGCGCGCTCCGGATCGGCTTCGTCCAGACAATGCGCGCTGATGCCGTTGACGCCGTTCAACAATACGCCCGCCACCTGCTGCTGCGTCAAACCTTCACGAAGGGCCTCGCAAGCGAAATGGAACACATCCTTGCTGCGATCCATCCCGTCGGGCTCCTCGATGATGCGCCGCAAGTAGCTTTCCTCCGGCAGGCCAATGTCGTCGGCTGTTAGCAACTGTACGTCGCCCAACGCGACACTGGCACGCGCTACTTGTGCCTTCTCAGCGGGCGGCGGGAAGGCCACCTGCAACTGCGACACGTCGCTGACTGTGCCGTCGTCGGGTACATAGATGCATGACAACTTAGCTTTTCGCCCAATGCTGCGCTTGCGCTCGTCCGGCCAGTTGATAGTGCCCGGTACGCGAAGCAGGCGCGACGCGTCGTGTGTGCCCGTGTCGCCGCCCAGAGCCTTGATGAGGCCACGGTTGATCGCCTCGACCTCGTCGACGCTGACGCCCTTCGTGAGCCGCCAGAGGCCTTGCCAGCCGTTTCCAGACCAATTGATGGTGCTAGGACCCGCCGCCTCCAACCGGCTATACGCGGCCTCGCCGTCTTCCGTTGTGAATGCCGCGCACCCCTTGGGGGGATCGATGTCGACGTGGGCGAAACGGACGCCGATGACGTCTGCCTTGGTCGGTTTCGCGTTCACGCCGTCGCACACGCGATTGACTGTGTAGTAGACGTTGAAGCCTTCAGCGTTCTTTTCCGAAGCCCATACAACTGCAGCGTTGACGTCTGTGCCGAAGTCTTTGCCCTCGGGGGGGCGCTGCTTCTTTGGATCGATGACTGTCAGGTGGATCTGCTCCGCTATCGTTTTTTCGAAGAACTCACGGACATCGTCTGATTTCTGCTCGGGGGCGCTCATGACGCACCTACTGCGCGCAAGCCGCCCAATTGCATGGCCTTCCGAAGATACGGCGCTGACGCCTCCGCTAACTCATGCGACAAGTCCTCAATTTCCGCCCACGGGGGAAGCGTGGGATACCAACGATAGCCCACAGTATGGTGGCCGTCGTTTTCGCGAACCAAGATCTCAACAGCGTACTTGGGCGTAATACGAGCGCGGCCTCGCATGACGGCACGGTGGTGCTCATCGTTGATATAGGCTATATGCATGTCAGGTCTCCAAGGGGCGGTGTCGGTTGGGCCTGCACCGCCCCTTTTCATTTTGGATTGTGCGGCTGGTCAGGCTACGCTTTGCGCTGCGCTAACGGCGCTGGTTGACGACACGAGGCGGCTTTCCAGCCAGCTGTCGAGATCGTTGCGGCGGTAGCGCACAGCTCCGCCAAGTTTCGCGAAGAACGGGCCTTCACCCGTCAACCTAAACCGCTCCAAAGTGGGCTTTCCGAGACGCACATACTGCGCCGCCTCGGTCGTCGTCATGATATCGGTGGTCATCATCGGTTGCCTCCTATCTGTTTGGCAACCACTTCTCTTAATCAGGCTTTTTCGGAAATATACGCGAGTTATTTGCGCAAAAAATTCGCGTTGCCTGTATCACTTCCCTCGACGCGTACCCGGGTCGCGCCGGGGCACCCTATCGAGGTGTTCCTTTAGTGCGTTTAGTTGCTCAGGGTTGGCCTGTGCCCATGCTGCCCCCATTTCAGTCAATACATGAGCCTCGGGGCCCTCCTTCACGTACTTTGCCCGCCCTTTCGAGACCGTCGAAGCCTTGCCAGCGTACCCTGCCTCGGCACCGACGGCGTTGGCGGTGATATTGTAGGCTTCCTCGGAGCCTATACCCAACGCACCTTGAAGAAACGCCGCATTTGGATGAGCAACGCGTTCGGTGAATTTCGTCATGACCTTTGTCGGAAGCGCACCCGGCCCGTCAAGCCGACGCAACGCAACCCGTGCCGCGAGAACCTGTATCGTTGTCGGCAACGGCACGCCCTCACTGGTCAGCCTCCAGACCATAAGGTCCACCCAGTTGTCATCTTCGTCTTTGACGAATTCGTCTATATGCTCGAGCATCTCAAGGCCAAGCGCTGTACCTGCAAAAACTCCCAGCTCGCGCTCCAACTGCTCGACCAATGTTTCTCCTTGCCTTTCAGTCATGCCCGTACCTCCAGCCGCACGATATTCGTCCGGTTTATAACGGCCTTCAGCCCCTCGACATGGGCAGACCATGCCTCCAATGCGCTGCGTTTCTCGGCAGCCCAGTCGTGGCGCTGGTAGACACCGGCCACGCCGCCCTTTGCACCGCTCACGTGGTTTAACACTGCCTCCGTTACTTCGAACCGAACGCCCAGCCTTTGTAGGCCTGTAGCCACCGTGCGCCGCAGGTCGTGTACTCGCCAATCTGGTAGCGTGCCTCCATCGTGCGCAGCAGCGATTGTATCGTCCAACGCCCGCTTCGCCTTGCTGAAGCCAGAAATAGAGTTCCTGCCCGTGGTAGTAAGGACATAGCCATTCTGCGGCCACTCACGGCCACCAGCCAAGCCATCCAGTTCCGCAATAGCAGCCTTCGATAGCGGTACAATGTGAGCGCTCCCGTTTTTTGCCCGATGGGCTGGGATGGTCCATACGCCAGCGCCACGGTCAAGTTCTGCCCAACAGGCACCCGCAACTTCCGATTTGCGCTGCCCGGTTAGGATTAGCAGCCGATATAATGGCCCCCACGGCGCGGACAGGCTTTCGGAGGCAGTCCAGACAGACAGCAATTCTGCGTCCTCCAGCACTCTGTCCCGCGCGGCTGGCGCCTCAGGCTTGTCCATGGACAACAAAGGGTTTGCCGAGACGTACCGGCGCTTCATCGCCCAATTAAATAAGACAGAGGCATACGCAAACACGTTGCGGCGCATGGCGCGTTGCTGAACCGGGATTGCGTCAATAACAGCTTGAAGATCCGCATACTCGATGTGCGGCATGGGTTTGGTGCCCAACGCAGGCTTCAGGTGCCGCCTCACGACCATCTCTGCCATGTTCACGCTTGACGGCCTTCGGCCCTTCTCTAGCTCGTAGTGCTGCAGCCAAAGATCGGCCAACCGAGTGAACGCAAGATCAGCCTCGACGCGCTCCCGCTCTTGACGCTTGCGCACAGCCTCGTCCTTCGCTGCCAGTAACTCTGCTTCCTGCTCGCGCGGATCTGTGCCTGCCGCGACCATAGCGGCCAACTCCTGAGCCCGCTTGCGCGCTTGATCAGGCGTTAGTTCGCCGTGCCTACCGATAGTGTACTTCTTGGGAGCCGTCTGAGATGCCTGCCCTCGCCGGGCTATGCGGTATCGATATAGATATACCTTGCCGCCCGCTGGAGTGACTTTCAAGCCGAAGCCCGGCAAACGATCATCCCAATAGGTCTCGTCACGATCGCTCGGCTGGACGCCATCGACAGAAACCTTGCTGATCTTGATCTTCGCCATAGCAACCTTCGCTCTTACGCCTGCACACCTCAGGCATCAGATAGGCATCAGATCAGATCATAGCAACGACAATTTCCGATACTCTGGGATAACAAGATCGTAGGTATTTAGGCAATTTCCTAAAAATGATGCTAGCTACACACAGTTATGCCAGTGATTTGTAATCAGGGGGCCAGGGGTTCGAATCCTCTAGCCGGCACCATCGCCTCGATTGCTTGACTTCGCTATTTCCAGATCGCGCGGGGCATGCGGAAAGGCAGCATTCCCTGCACAATGGTTGAACGGAACCGGTTGAGCGACAGGCTTTCATGCACCGCTTCGACATTCTCGCCAAACAGCCGCGTCGAAAGCTTTGATCGCGCATAGAACGGGGCATCGACCCAGGTTTTGGCGACACGCGGCACATATCCCCGGTCAGCCCGGGTAAGGCGTTCGATCAGCCACGCGCTGCGGGGCAGACGTGCCGGGGCGGGCTGTTCGATATCGTGCCAGTTGCCCATCCGATCCAAACGCAGCGCCAGATCGAAAGGCGTGCCATCGCGCCGCTTGCCTTCGTAAAGCACCGCCACATCATTGCGCAGATGCGCACGCGACCAGTGCCAGTCGTTGAAACCGTCTTCCAGCGCCTCATCGCCAAAATTGGAATCGAAATAGCCTGCGCCCGACCAGCGTAGGCCCGGGTCTGTCATCGAGACCTCGACATGGGCGCGCGGTGCCACGGGATGCCAGCGATGACGCCCTTCGGGATCAAGCGCAAAGGCCGTGTCGCCGATCATTTCGGGGCGCACCCGGATCGTGCCGCGCACTTTGTAGGGCAGCGGGGAGGAAACCTCGGCAATGTCGATCACCAGTGTTTCACCGTCCCAACGCATGGCGCTGGGGCCGACCGAGAAATGGTGCTTGGCACGATCAACATCGCGCGCGGTACGCTCTGTCATCGCCCAAGCCGATCCGCGCGGACCATTGAGTGATATGTTGATGGCGCAATGGTTGTCGGGGCTGTGTCGCCCGCTAAGCTTGTAATACGGCGAAAAAACGCTGCCGACAAAGGCGATCACCGTCAGGCCATAAGCACCATCTGCACTGGTCGCATCAATATACCACCAGGCGTAGCCCCCCGGCGCAACCGCGCAATCAAAGCGTGGCCCTTGAGCCACCATACGGCGGCTGGTCGGACAGCGGACATAGGGCTCCTCACTTTGACGCAGCAGCATCCAGGGATCCGTCGCCCGTTGGGGCGCGGGTTCGAGCACGCCGCCAACACGGGCAAGGCCGGTCCACAACGGGCTCCACCCTTCCAGAGAAACAGGCTCGCGTCGGACCGTCCGTGCAGCGAAATCGTGTTGAGCATAGTGCGCTTCCATGTCCCGTTCCCCGCTCCAGCCATTCCATTGGCAACGCCTGACGACGGACGATAGCCCGCACAGCAATGGCACCTTGCTCAAACGCCCGTTGACGCCATGCCGACTATGTCCATTTTATTGGACATATACAACTGTCTAAATTTTTGGATTATGAGTCCGGTTATCATTGCGCAATTCTCATCGCTTGCCGCTGATGATGCGCCCGTTGCGCAGGGTTCCTATGGAGCCCCGTCCTCGTACCAACCCACATCACGCGTGGCGACTTCCCCAAATGGCACCCGCTCGGCCATGGCCATGCGCAGGATCGGCCATGAGGTGAACATCATGCTAAGGAACGGCCAGGGATCGGATGAATCCCAACTCACATCGCGCGTGGTGAACAATCGGGCAAGTTGGTCTTTGAAACCCTTGCGACGGAACATGGCCAATTGGGCTTCGGTCAAGCAGGCGTAGAATTGTTGCAAGTGCCGTTGGGGACGGACGCGTACCATCGCTTTGCCCAAGGGATCAAGCACGGCGCGGGCGATATCCTCGGCTTCCCAGAAGTGCAGGCCGCTGGTGGCGCGGGGGTTGCATTCGATGCCCCACACTGTGCCCGTGGCATCGACGATGAAATCGAAGGCGATGAAACCGCTCCACCCCGATGCGGTCACAAATGCCTCGATCCACGCGCTGATTGCGGGGCTCTCGACGCGCTCGAAACTGATGGCGACCGAACCTGCCATCACCCTGCCCCGATACACCATCGTGGCCACCGCGCGGCCATCGCGCGCGATGGTGCAACTGCTGAATTCGTGCCCCGCGATAAAGCGTTGTGCGACAGCCGGGGCGGCAGGATCGGCCTCGGGCAGAGCCACGCCTTTCACCAAGATGCGCACTCCGCGTCCCGAACAGGAAAACACTGGTTTGACCACCACATCGCTGCCTTGAGCCAATGCGGAAGCCTCCGGTGTACCCAGAGCGTACGTTTCGGGCACCGTAAGCCCTATCGCCCGCGCGGCCTCGATAAACCCGGCCTTGTCATGCAGCGCGACCACCTGCTCGGGCGGCATCGTGAACACGCGGACGCCGGGACCGAAAAGTTCACGTGCATGGGCCACGTGCATGGTCTCTTCGGAAACCGGCACGACCAGCTCGACGCATTCATCCGCTACGATCTTTGCGATGGCAGCATGATAGGCTGCCTTGCCCGCGCTGGGCGGCGGCACTGCGAATTCGCGCGCGACATGGCGCGATGCTCCCGTCAGTGTCCGGCCAAACGGATCAGCCACCAGTACCCGGCATCCGGCGCGGCTGAAGCCCCTTGCCAGATCAAGCGCCTTGGGCAAGCGTCCCAGCGTCAGCAAAACAGTAGTCATGGTGCCACGCGGCTGACCCGCACCATGATCTGCTGCGCCGGGCGCGTGGTAAGCCGGGCTGCGGGACGTACGGCTTGGGGTTTGATGATCTCGAAATCGAAGCGTCGGAACAGCCGCGCGATCAGCAATACAGCTTCGGCCTGCGCAAAGGCTGCGCCCGCACATACTCTCGGGCCAAGGCCGAAGGGTATGTAGGCGCCCGGGGTGAGTTCAGCTTCGCGTTCGGGCAGGAAGCGGTCTGGATCAAAGCGGTGCGGATCGCGCCAATAGCGCGCGTGGCGGTGCAGCACCCACGGCGCGACCATGACCAAAGCGCCGCGCCGCACTTTGCGTTCGCCAATCGTGGTTGCTTCGGTGGCAACGCGCGGCAGAAAGGTGATCGGCGGGTAGAGCCGCAAGGTTTCGCGAAAGACGTTGCGGATCGTCGGCAACTGCTTGGTCATCTCGAACGTTATCGGCTGCGAACTGCCCGCCAAAGCATGGATTTCGGCGCGGGCACGCGCAACCAGCGCGGGTTGCATGGCCATCAGATAAAAGGCCCATGTCAGCGCACTGGCGCTGGTTTCATGGCCGGCCAAAAACAACACGCCAAGCTGGTCGATCAGCTCTTCGCGGGTGAAGGCGGTTTGCGTGAAGTCATCGCGCGCGGCGACAACGGCTGCGGCGATATCATCAAACCGTTCGCCGTCGGGGCCAAGATGGGTGTCGAGCAAATCCCCCAGATGGCGGCGGATCGTGTTGCAGGCAGCCAATACGCTCTCGCTTTGCGGAACCTTGGTCCATGCCGGGTCCATGATCAGGCGACGGATTTCCACTTGCGCCACGCTGTGCTCGAAGATCGTGAACGCATCGAACACATCATGCGCGGCCTGCGTTTCAAGGCCGGTGCTGAACACGGTGCGGCAGATGATGTCCGCCGTCAGATGGCTCATCGCCAGATCGAGCGACAGGGCGGTTTGTCCGCTTGCATGCCGATCCAGCATATCCTCGCAGGCCTGCGCCCCTTCCTCCATCGCCGGAAAGGCGCGGTTGACCCGCATCATGGTGAAGGCCGGATCGATCATCCGGCGCTGGCGACGCCAGGTATCGCCCGACGACACGAAGATCGAATCCCCGATGAGAGGCGCCAAAGCATCCACCATCAAATCGCTCTTGGGAAAGATGCCTTCAGGATCGGACAGCACGCGGCGCACCTGATCGGGCCGGTTAACGATCAGAATCTGGCGGCGCGAATAGCCCAGCGGGCCAACCTCGTTGCGATAGGCATTCGCGGGCAAGAGGCTGAGCAAATCGCCATCACCGCGCAGTGCCACACGCAGCAGCGCCAGCACCGCAGCGCTGGCCTTTGGCCGTGGCGGCACAAAGGCGCGCTGCGACGTTCCGGATGGCTCGCGGCGGTTTGCCGGAAGGGGTGCGTTTCGGGTCAAAAGATCATCCATGAGCATCCCTTCAATCAACTAAACTTTACACCGTAATTGTCCAGTGCAATAGACACTCGGGAAAGAAGGGGACGCCATGGATCTGTTCTTGTTCCAATGCCTGATTGCCGCACACATCGTGGCCGGAGCGACAGGCGCGGTGGCGTTCTGGATCCCGGTGATCGGCCGCAAGGGTAGCGTCAATCATCGCAAATGGGGCCGAGTGTTTACCCGCACGATCCTGTTCACCGGATGCCTTGCCGTGCTGATGAGCCTGTTTACGCTGGCCAATCCGATGGGCGTCCACCCTCACCTCGTCGGCCGCTTCGATTCCGGATTTGTGCGCGGCATCTTCGGCTGGATGATGCTGCACAACGCGATCCTGACGATCAATCTGGCGTGGTACGGCTGGTTGTGCGTGATCAACCGCCGCAATGTTGCTGCCAACCGCACATGGCTCAATATCGGCCTGCAGTATGCGGTGATGATCGCAGCGGTGGTCTGTGCATGGGAAGGCGCGCAAATCAACCAGCCGCTGATGATGGCGATTGCCGCGGTCGGGATGGCCACCGGCATTACCAATCTGGTGTTCCTTTATGCGCGCAATCCCTCGCCGGTCGATTGGCTGAAAGAACATGTCAAGGCGTTGGTAGGGGCCGGTATCTCGGTTTACACTGCGTTTCTGGCCTTTGGCGCTGTGCGGCTGGCACCCTCGCTGGCGCTGCAACCGGCGATGTGGGCTGTGCCGCTCAGCGTGGGTCTGGCCATCCTGATCTTCCATCGCATGCGCATCGATAAAGAGGCAGGACTGGGCCTGTTCCGGCTGCTGCGCCAACGGCAGACCGTCGATGCAGACTGACCTGCAATGACACGCACGACACGCCGCGTTGTCGTGGTCGGGGCCGGTATGGGCGGGCTTGCGGCTGCGGCTGATCTGGCACGCAGCGGCGCCGCGGTCACCGTGATCGAGCGGGCGCAAACTTGCGGTGGCAAGATGCGCCAGATCATGGCGGGCGGCAGGCCGGTGGATGCCGGACCCACCGTATTCACCATGCGCTGGATATTCGAGGGCCTGTTTGCCGATGCGGGCGAAAGGCTGGACGACCATCTGGAACTGATCGCGGCGACAACTTTGGCGCGGCATGCTTGGCGCAGCGGCGGTACGCTGGATCTTTTTGCCGACATTGCGCAATCCGCCGATGCCATCGGCACCTTTGCCGGGGCAGACGAAGCGCGCGGCTATTTGGCCTTTTGCGCGCGCGGCAAAGATATCTACGCCACGCTGGCCAGGGACTTCATCGCCTCAGAGCGTCCGTCCGTGCCCGGTCTGGTGGCCCGGCTTGGCCTTGCCCGCCTGCCCGATTTGTGGCGAACGATGCCGATGCGCACTTTGTGGGGCGCGCTCGGCGATCATTTCAAGGACCCGCGCCTGCGCCAATTGTTTGGCCGATATGCCACTTATGTGGGCGCATCGCCGTGGTCAGCTCCCGCCACCCTGATGCTGATCGCGCACGTTGAACAGAACGGCGTCTGGCTGGTCAAGGGCGGCACCCATCGTGTGGCACAGGCAATCCAGAGCCTTGCACAGCGCCAGGGCGCGCAGTTCCGTTTTGGCGTACAGATGGACCGGATCGTGATCGAGAATGGCCGCGTTGCCGGTGTTATGCTAGACACGGGCGAGCGGCTGGATGCAGATGCCGTGGTCTATAACGGAGACATCTCCGCCCTGACCGCAGAGGAACGCCCGGTCCCGGCCACATCGCCCGCCGCACGGTCGCTCTCGGCTGTAACGTGGTGCCTTTCGGCGCGGACGACCGGGTTTGATCTGGCGCATCACAATGTGTTCTTCGCCGAAGACTATGCCGACGAATTCACATCCATCTTTCGCCATCGCCGGATAACTTCCGCACCCACTGTCTATCTGTGCGCACAAGACAGGGGCGAAGGCAGTGCCCATCCGGAAGGTACGCCCGAACGCATGCTGGCGCTGATTAATGCCCCCGCCGACGGCGACCGGGCACCGCTTGATCAAGCTGCGATTGCCAATCTTGGCGCACGGGCCTTTGGCTTGATGGAATCGTGCGGGTTGCAAATCGAGCCGGGCGATGATCCGACCGTGACAACGCCAACCGGGTTCGAGGCCCTGTTCCCGGCAAGCGGCGGCGCGCTCTATGGCCGTGCCAACCATGGCATGATGGGGAGTTTTGCGCGGGCAGGAGCATCGGGCAAAGTGCCGGGGCTCTATCTGGCAGGCGGAAGCGTCCATCCCGGCCCCGGCATCCCGATGGCCACAATGTCCGGGCGCATCGCGGCCGCGCGTATGTTGGCGGATTGGGCAGGCAACCGCAGGACTGTCAGCATTCCTGTCGGTGAAGGCTTCTAACCCGCGATCAGCGTGGCGCACCGGTTTGCGGCGGACGTTCGGGCAAGGTCAGCGGATTGAGCGCAGGCTCTCCCAATACCGTGGCGATGGCTTTGAAAAACGGCACGGGGGGTTTGCCGGTCAGCACCCGCAGGCGATCGGCCAAAGTTGATTTTCCGGCATAGAAGCGTTCGATCAGCGCGGCGTTCAGACGGTAAAACCGTTGCAGCACGACATAGCGCAAATGGGGTGCAGCCGTTGCGAACAGCATCTTGGTCAACATGCGGTAGAATCCGCCTGCGCGCCAATGCTGCCCTGCCCAGCCCCGGCTCCACACTGCCAAAGCCCTGCCCGAAACATCCTTCTGCCGCGCCAGATCGAGCGCAAAGGCCAGTGCCAGCGGGAAGGAATAGCCGGTCAACGGGTGCAGCAGACCGGCGCGAACGCCTGCCAGTGCAACGTCGGGCCTTTCATGCACTGCACGAAACGCCTCCCAGTCACCACTGCCCACCACCGGCAGGCAACCGCTTTCCTCGCCCAGAATCTCGGCCACTTGCCATCCCGCATCGGCACAATAGGCGGCGATCCGTTCGCGCAGCAGTGGCGCGTCTACTTCTGGCCCATCGGCATAGTAAGTGTCTTCGACGAAGACTTCGTTGGCAGAAAACGGCAAGCAATAGACAAAGCGATAGCCATCGTGCTGCGCCACCGTACCATCCATGACGATCGGGCGTTCCAGCCCATGCGGTTCGGCAGTGCGGACCAATTGGCCAAGGAATTTCTGCCATCCGCCCGCCATATGCGGCAAACCCGCCGAACCACGCGCATCAATCACCGCGCCAGCTTCAATCATGCGCCCATCGCCAAGCGTGATCCGGTTCGCGGTGACATCGGCAATCTCGCAGCCACACAAGACCGCGTCTGCCGGCAGGGCACTGCGTACGGCGGCATCGAGCCGCGCGCTCGTGATGCTGTGATAAGGCGTGCGCAATTGACGGCGACCGCGCGGGAAGCGCACTTCGTAGTCATCCCACCGCGCCGCGATCAGCGGTTCAACCAGCGCGGTCCCGCCTTCGGGCAAATCTGTCGCAAAAAATGACCAGACATGATTGCCACCAAGCCGATCGTCGCGCTCTAGAACAAGCACGCGCAGTTCAGGCCGCAACCTGGCCAGCGCCAGTGCGATCAATCCTCCGGCGAGCCCCCCGCCGAGCACTGCAATGTCTGTGCCACGGTCATTCATTCGATGTGAGCCTTAACATGGCCTCCGGTTAATGCAACTGCGCCCCATTACTGCGCCTGCTTCGGGGATACCGGACAAGAAGAAGCATGATTGGCCTGCATGTGCGGGGTACAGCTTATGGCGTGTCTGTATAACAAGCCCCACCGCCCCAGGTTATCAACTCCACTTTTCGGTCGCTGGCCAGAGCTGCAGATTGACTCTATGGCACGTAAAACGCCAACATACCCGGATGCTTTCATGACCAATGATCCAGCCACACTCAACCAGCAAGGCATGTTGGCATTGCGTCAAGGAGACGCAGCAGGAGCGATCAAGGCCTTTGCTGCGGCGGTTGCGGCAGATCCTGCCGAGGCTATTTTGCACTACAATCTTGCCAACGCGTACGCCTTGGCCGGTAACGCGGCGGAGCAGCTGGAGGCGCTAAACGCCGCCCTGGATTGCGATCCCTACATGCCGCACGCACTGCTTTCGCGCGGCAAGTTGGCCGAGGCTCAGGGCTTTGCAACTGCAGCACTCTCAGATTTCAAGCGCCTGCTGGCCGCCGTGCCCGAAGGCGATACCACTGGCGGCCCCGGTTTTCAGGCAGGTCTGGTTCATGCGCGGGCAGCAGTAGCGCGCGATACGGCCAATCTGGCGAAACGGCTGGATGCGGTGCAGGCAGAAGCAGACGCAGCTGCCACACCAGCCGACGCCGAACGTTTTCGCCATGCGGTTGATCTGCAATTGGGCCGTCGTCGTGCCTATGTTCACCAACCCTTGGTTCTCAACTATCCTTATCTGCCTGCGATCCAGTTCTTTGATCGCGGTCTATTCCCTTGGCTGTCGCAACTGGAATCAGCCACCCCGATCATCCGCGAAGAGTTGAAGGCGCTGCTGAGCAAAGGCGGTGGCGGTTTCGCACCCTATGTCCGCTATCCGCGCGGCGCGCCGGTAAACCAGTGGAGCGAGCTCAATCACAGCAATGCCTGGGCCGCGACCTTCTTCATCGAGCATGGCGTGCCCAACCCTGCTATGCGCGAACATTGTCCGCAGACGGCGGCGCTGCTTGAAACGCTACCGCTGTTCAATCTTCCGGGACGCGGACCGGTCGCCTTCTTCTCCCTGCTAAAGCCCGGCACTGTCATTCCACCACACACCGGTGCAACCAACATCCGTTCGATTGTTCACCTGCCGCTTATCGTGCCGCAGGGCTGCACCTTCCGCGTTGGCAACGAAACGCGGCCATGGATCGAGGGCGAGGCGTTCGTGTTTGATGATACGATCGATCATGAGGCGAAAAATCCCACGACCGAACTGCGCGCCCTGCTGATTATTGATACATGGAATCCGTTCATCAGTGAAGCGGAGCGCCAGCTAATTGGCAACTGGATGCGCGAACTTGACGCGCATGGACAAGGTCCGGGAAATTTTTCAGCAGCCTGAGGATCAAATCGCGTCGCGAGGACAAACCCAGCGAAGACCACTATTTTGATCACTGGTGGCAAACTGGTTACAAGTTTGTTGCAACATTGCCACACCTTTACGAGGATGTATGCGAGTGCCCTTAAGCACGTTTGACTTGGCGCGATAGTTACAACAGTAACAGCACCAGCTTTAACCGAAAGCTTAACTTGCGCTGTACAGCCTCGGCTGAACCGGCGGCAACGAGGGAACAATGGATAGCGATGTTGCACCGCCACCGGTCATCGTCGCACATCTATTTTTTAAAAAGAAGGATAAACACGTGAGGACTAACACTCTGAAGCGGCGGGCGCTTTTTGGCAGCTCCGCCCTCGTCTCCATCGCGCTTCTGGCCAGCCAGCCAGCCTTCGCGCAGCAGGCCTCAGCAACTGAAGAAGCTGCTGACGATGCCGCTGGCGAGCCACAAACCATCGTCGTCACGGGCAGCTTGCTCAAGAACCCGAATCTTGTGCTTTCCAGCCCTGTGAACGTGGTCGGTGAAAAAGAAATCGCCACCCGCCAGATCAACAACGCAGAACAGCTCATTCGCGATCTGCCAGGCGTAGTCCCCGGCATCGGTTCGGCTGTTAACAACGGCAACGGCGGTTCAGCCACCGTCAACCTCCGTGGTCTCGGCAGCCAGCGCAATCTGGCCCTGATCGACGGCGACCGTATCGTACCATCAGGTTCGGGCGGCACCTTCGACCTTAACAACGTGCCGCTGGCCCTCGTCAGCCGCGTTGACATCCTCACCGGCGGTGCTTCGACCACTTATGGTGCTGACGCTGTTTCGGGCGTCGTGAACTTTGTCACAAAGTCCAACTTCAGCGGCCTTGATGCGCGCGTGTCGTATGGTCTGACCGAGCGTGGCGACGGCAACGCTTTGCGTGCCGACGTAACCTTGGGCGGTGATTTCGCCGAAGGCCGTGGTAACGCTGTGATCAGCATGGGCTACCAGAAGACCGACCCTGTCTATCAGGGTGATCGCGACTTCTCGCTGTTCCAGATCAACTCGTTCAACGGCCGCGCTGCCGGTGGTTCGCCAACCGGCACGCCAACCTCGTTCTGCCTTGATGACATCTGCGATGCCAACTATGTACAGAACAACGCCAATGGCACCGGTTTTGTTACTCCGGATCCAGACGGCTTCAACTTTGCACCGTTCAATATCTTCCAGACCCCGTATGAACGCTACAACCTCCTCGGCCAGGCAAAGTACGAGATTACCGACAACATCGAAGCCTATGGCCGTGGCATGTTCTCGAAGAACACCGTCAGCACGATCGTTGCGCCGTCGGGTATCTTCGGTGAAACCCTGACCACCAACATCAACAACCCGTTCATCTCGGCTGGCCAACGCGCCGCAATTTGCGCCGCAAACCCTGCGATTGACTGCACTCCCGGTTCGACCGCAACGTTCGACCTTCCGGCTGTCTATCGCCGTACGGTTGAAGTTGGTCCTCGCATAAGCGACTACGTAACGACTATGTTCGACGTAAAGTTCGGTGTGCGTGGCAAGATCACAGACACGATCAACTTTGACGTGAACGCTGCACGCGGTGAATCGAACCAGACCCAGACGCTGAGCGGCTACACGCTGAAATCGCGCGTTAACCAAGCTCTGCTGGCTGATAACGCGACGACCTGCCGTACCACTTCCGGTGGCTGCGTTCCGCTGAACCTGTTTGGCGGCGAAGGCTCGATCACGCCTGCGATGGTCAGCTTCATCCAAGGCGTTTCGACTGTTGCGGTTGATACCGGACTCACCCAGGTGCGCGGCGTCGTCAACGGCGACCTCGGCTTCACTTCGCCGGGCGCTGCGACACCGATCAACTTCGCTGCTGGTGCGGAATATCGCAACTACACCTTCCGCCGCACTCCTGACAACCTGAGCCAGGTTCCGGGTGAACTCGGCGGCGGCGGCGGCGCGGTGCTGCCCTTCACGGGTGGTTACAACGTAACTGAAGGCTTTGCCGAAGTTAACGTACCACTGGTCGAAGACAAGCCGTTCTTCAACAACCTGTCGCTCGAAGCCGGTATCCGTCAATCGAAGTACAAGGTTGATGCTGCAGGCGATCCGTCGTTCAACACCACCACCTGGAAGGTTGGCGCGAACTGGGAACCAACCGCCGGTCTGAAACTGCGCGGCGGTTATCAGCGTGCAGTTCGTGCACCGAACATCGGCGAACTGTTCGCTCCATCGGTTACGAGCCTCACCAACCTCGCGGTTGACCCATGCTCGGGCACGAAGGCACAAGGTAATGCAAACCTCACCGCGGTCTGCATCGCACAGGGTGCAACTGCAGCCCAGATCGCTGCAGGTTCGATCCAGGATCCGGCAGCAGGCCAAGCCAACGCCACCGGCGGCGGCAACCCGCTCCTGAACCCGGAAGTGGCAGACACCTTCACCATCGGTACGGTCTTTGCTCCTACGTTCCTGCCGGGCTTCAGCATGACCGTTGACTACTTCAACGTGAAGGTTAACGCTGCCGTATCGCAGCCGACCCCATCGGACGTAATGAATCCGTGCTTCCAGAACTTGTCAGCTACTTCGGCTGCAAGCACTGCCTGCACCAGCATTCGTCGTAACCCGGTGAACGGTCGCCTGTCCGGCCCGACCGGCACCACCTTCGGTCTGCCTACCCCGCTGTCAAACCTTGGCCGTATCGATACCAGCGGTATCGATCTCACCGCCGCTTATGCGACAGATGTGGGCTTTGCGCGGTTGTTGTTGAACCTCAATGGTACGTACACCATCGACAACTACTTCCAGGCAACGCCGACCTCGATCAACCGCGAATGCGTTGGCCAGTACTCGGTTAACTGCGGCGCGATCCAGCCGAAGTGGGCACATAACCTGCGCACCACGCTGGACTTCGATGGCGACATCAACGTTTCGTTGCTGTGGCGCTACATGAGCGGTGTTGAATACGAACGCCGCTTGTTCGAAACACGCAAGGCGTTCAATGGTGCCATCGTTGGTAGCGGTGTGCTTGTTGGCCAACAGCGTGATTTCAACCAGATCAGCGCTTTCAGCTACTTTGATCTGTCGGCTGGCTTCAAGATCATGGAGACTTTCACACTGGATCTCCTCGTCGCCAACCTGTTTGACCGCAAGCCACCAATCGTCGGCTCGACTCTGGGCACCACCGCCCAGAACAGCGGCAACACCTATCCGTCAACTTATGACGCACTGGGTCGCCGCTTCACCGTCACCGTCGGCATGCGCTTCTGATCCTTTCGGAAGAGCAGACAAAAAAAGGGGGTGGGCGCGAGTCCGCCCCCTTTTCTTTTGCGCCAAGCCATGAAAGAGCCTTTGCCATGACTGACCCCGCACTTTCCCCCGAGATGATTGGCCAGGCCCTTGCCGAGCGTCGGTTTTCCGATGCCACCCTTTTGCTTCAGGCGTGGGTGGACAAGCACCCCGATGATGCCGATGCATGGTTCAATCTGGGCTATTGCCTGCGCCAGATGTTACAGCCTGAAGCAGCGCTAGACGCCTATCAGCACGCAATCGACGCGGGGATTACCGGACCCGAACAGGTGCATCTGAACATGGCAGCTGTGAAGACCGAAGTACTGCTTGATGTCTCTGGTGCCCGCGCAAGCCTGAACGCCGCGCTTGCCCTTCAGCCCGCATTCGTGCTGGCCTGGCAAAACCTGGGCCAGTTGGAAGAGGATGTGGGCAACGCCGCTGCTGCGCGCGCTGCTTATGAAGCGGCACTCCGCCACGCCCCAGGTATTGGTCGTGCCCACGCCCGCATCGCCGGTATGGAAGTATTTTCAGGACACGCCGCCGAAGGATTGGCGCGCGTGGAGCAGGCTGCGGCGCTGGCCAGCACGCATGATGACCTGGTCGAATTGTCCTTTGCTGCTGCCAACGCCCTCGATGCTCTAGGCCGCTATGATGAGGCCTATACCCACGCATTGGACGCAAACCAGTTGCAGAAGCAGTCAACCCGGCTGGTACATCGCCAGTCCGATGTGACCGCGCAGATCAATGCGATGATCGCGCTGTTTCCGGAAGAGCAGCTGCCCGCCGCCGAAGTCGCGGTATCGCCGATCTTCATTTGCGGCCTGTTCCGGTCGGGCTCTACCCTGCTGGAAACCCTCCTCAATCGCCACGCCGGTGTCACCATGGGGGGCGAGCTTGCCTATACATCATGGTTCATGACGCAATATGGCGGCGATATCCAACCTGCGACGGTCGCCGATGCAGCCGCTCGCTTCCGCACGGAATACGCCAACTTTGCGCAAGGGGTACTGGGCGGTGCCAGCGCCTTTACCGACAAGCGGATGGATAACTTCCTCTATCTCGGGCTGATAAAGCGCGCGTTCCCGGCAGCGAAGATCGTGCACATGATGCGCGATCCGATCGACAATTTCCTGTCGATGTACTTCCTGCCCTTTGCCGATAACCTCACCTACGCCAACGATTTCGATGACATGCTGCACTATTACCGGCAATATCGCCGTCTGATGGCGCACTGGCAGGTTTGCTTCGGCGAAGACATCATTCCTGTGCGCTATGAAGCACTGGTAGAGCAACCCGAGGCCGTGCTTGCCGATCTCGCGCAGGGCCTCGGCCTTTCAGGCAAAGCTGAACCAGGCGACGAACAGATCATCCGCACGGCGAGCGTCTGGCAAGTGCGCCAGCCCGTCCACGCCCGGTCGCGCGGGCGCTGGCGCAATTACGAAACCCATGTGGGCGAGTTGGCCGACTTGTTGCGCGCTGAATATCCTGAATTCAGCGAATAAGAGGATTGGGTAGGTCAAGCGGAATTCCCTGAGACTCCGCGACCTTCTCCGTCCAGATTGCGACTTTGCCAATCTCGTCGGCATGGACATCCTCGGTCGCGCGTTCGCGTTCGCGGGCTTCGGCGTCGAAGGCACCGCCGTGCTTGCTGTGTCGGGTAAAGGCCGGACCTGCCACCACGGCTTGCGCATCAAGGCCAACGCCGAACAGGCTGCCGAGCGCCGCCATTACATCAGCAGGCCGCGCGGTTACCAGATCGCTGTTCAATGTCCGCACCCGGTCACCAAGCCGCACCGCCAGTCGTCCAAACAACTGCTGTTGCACCAACCAGCCCATGGCCGCCACTTGCAGATCGGATTGCGCCAGATAGTCCTGCGTGTCGAAACCGAGGTCATGCAACCCCTGCCCCAGTTGCTTGACGAGAAGATCACGTACCCACAACCGGCCTTCCAACCCTTTGCGTGCAATCGAGCCGAGATAGACGCGCAACGGCGCATGCAATAGCAGGGCACGGGATTGCGGACTCAGTTGGAGCATCCCGGCGATCAAGGCGTTGGCAATGTTGCTGGGCTTGACCACAATGCTCTCGCCCGGGCCAAACGGCCGGGCAAGCAGCTTCAGGCTGGCGTCCATCGCTTGGGCCAATTGGGGGCCACTGGCACCGCGCATCTGCCAGCCCGCCAAGTCGTTCAGCACCATCGGCTCCTTCAATCCCATCGCAAGGCCGGGCAGATCAAAGGCGCGGGCGAGCACCGACGATAGACAGAAGGCAGAATGAAAGATGAAGTGGAGCGGGGCACGCGGCACGTTTGACAAAGCATTGCGCGAAACGAATGTTTCCGCTGCGCTGCCCAACTGCTCTTCTGTCAGGAAGGTGGCACGAGCGTGATCTGCACGGCTGACGTGGCGAAAGCGGAAACCATCGGCGGCTTCGTCAAATCGCCACGGAAACCAGAGCGGATCAGCGGCCAAGTGTGCGGCGGTCGTCATGCTTTCTTGTGGCTGGTCAGCCTTTGGTTGTCCAGCAGTAGAAGGTGGTAACGAGCTTTCAGGAGCACGTCTGCTTTGCCTCTTGCAACGGGATGCGAGTGTGGCAAGGCTACAGCTTCAATGATGAACGCTACCGACATGAGCCTGTGCCAACAGGCACTCTCCTTCCTGAAGGCCGGCCAGCATGCACAGGCAGGCGCTTCGCTGGCGCGGCTCTCGCCAGCGGCCCAGCAGCATCCCGATGCGTTCTATCTGGCAGCGCTGGCATGCGAGGGGCTAGGCCGCACAACAGATGTCGAGCCTTTGTTTCTGGCTGCTATCGAACGTGCACCGCGCAATCCTGTATACAAGAACAGTTACGCTCTTTTCCTGTCACGGCAGGGTCTCGGTGCTGAAGCCATTGCCGCACTGGAGAGCGCCGTTGAAACGGCCCCGGATCATGGCGAAGCTTGGCTCAATCTTGCCTTGTTAAGGCAGGAACGCGGTGACCTGTCCGGAGCGGCCAAGGCGTTGGCCAAAGCAGAGACCCTCGCACCTGACACACCACGCGTGCTTGCCGCTACCGGTGCCTTGGCCCAAGCGCAGGGCGACGGCCCAAGGGCACGGAAGGCCCTGACCAAGGCGGTGCAACAGGTGCCCGGCGATCTGGCCGCTGTATTGCGACTGGCCAAGGCGCTCGGACAGCAAGGCGATTTCACCGCAGCTTTGGCGACGCTCGGATCTGCCGAAGATCCCCAACTTGCCACGACACGTGCCGATCTATTGGCCGATGCCGGACGCATGGAAGAGGCGGAGGCCGCCTATCGCGCTGTTGCTGTGCGCTGGCCACACCATACCGAGGCACTCACCTCACTCGCGTTCCTGCTGCCGCAACTAGGCCGGCGATCTGTTGCGCTTGATGAGTTCCGGTCCGTCTTGGCCGAAGATGCTCCGGCACATGTATGGCGCGCCGCATTGGCGGCGGCACGCGGTGTCAATGACGGAGCAACGCTGTTGGCTTGGGCAACCGAGGCGGAACAGAAATTCGGACTGGCTGCAGAATGGCGACTGGCGCGGCTGACGGCGCTACGGCTACAGGAACGCTATGGCGAAGCCTTGGCCGAGGCTCGGACCGAGCAAGGACGGTTCCCTGGTGAAACGGCGCTGGCCAATCACAGGGCGTGGCTTGCTTTGCGGCAAGGAGAACTGGACGAGGCTGAGACTTCGGCACTCGCTGTCAGTCGCGCTATCCCGCTGGACCAGACCGCATGGAGCCTGTTGAGCATTATCTGGAGGCTCAAGAACGATATACGCGAAGAATGGCTGATCGATTACAGCAACTTGGTAATAACCAGTGATCTTGTGGTTCCGGCTGGCTGGAACAGCCTCACCACATTTCTGAGCGACCTCAAGTCCGTACTGGAACAGCGCCACAAGACATTGAAGGCGCCCCCGGAACAAACATTGCGAGGCGGCACCCAGACTCGCGGCGAACTGTTTGCTACAACCGATCCGGTCCTGCTGGCCCTGCGCGATTCACTAGGTGTGACGGTCGAGAAATGCTTAACCGGCCTGTCGCATCAGGCCGAACACCCGTTTCTGGGCCGCCTTACCGGCAAAGCGCGACTAAGAGGCAGCTGGTCGGTGCGGCTTCAGGGATCGGGTCACCACGTCAACCATATCCATCCGCAAGGCTGGCTCAGCTCGGCCTTTTACGTCGCGCTACCGCCCGAAATGAACGCCGATAGCGATGACGGTTCGCTAACCTTCGGCTCACCCGATATGGCGCTGGGGCTGACTTTGGAGCCGCGCCGCGTGGTGAAGCCTTCGGCCGGTAAGCTGACAATCTTCCCGAGCTATGTCTGGCATGGCACGGTGCCGTTTCAAAGCGCATCGTCAAGGCTTACGGCGGCGTTTGATGCCCTGCCGGTCTAGCGGTGGCTACAGCCATAGGCTAAAAGGATTGGCTTAACCCAGTCGGACATAACTACTGTCCGTGCCGATAGATGGCTCGGAAATAGACCTAACTGGTCACCAGAAATACACGAGCGCAGCATCGGCCACCCGTAAAACCGGGCACAGCTCCAAACCTTAACCGGCCTACACTCATCCAATTCATCTCGGCCCGGTTCGGCTTCTGATCCGATGCCAAGTCTGTGGTCAGAGGGCAACACTCTCCACACGGCAAGTTTGCACTCGCTGACATCCCGAACGGCAAGTTTTAACAATTTTTTTCGCTTCGGGCCGGTTCGTACAAATTATTTGCGGAAAAATTTATGCCCTCCCGCAAACGCCACCTCCCCACGAGACGCAATTTACATAGGTTTGACAATGCGCACTTTGGATCATTGTAATGCACTGATATCATTAACCAAAATCTGAAGGGTTTTAACCAGATCAGTGCATGCGCAAACTGCGCCGAGTCCGCAGAATTGCGCAAAATCTCCCTACAAACGCAATCACACCCCCTTTGTTCCCGCCGCTGATACATTTTGGATTTGTTAACCAATTTATGTGAGCTATTACGGCATTCTACTAAGGGCAGATACTCGATGCGCGCTGATGTAAAGACTCTCTTCGACCGTCTTGGCAAAACCGATTTCCAGTATCACGATTTTGGCGATCGTTTCACCGAGGTTGAAACGTGGCCCGTGTTCGAGGCTATTCTGCGTGATCCACGCGTACAGCAAACCGTCGTCGGCAATGTTGTGATTACGGCGCGCGAACCGGAACCCGAACCGCGCGCACCTCAACCCCTGCCACTGGGCGCCGCGCTTTCACGCAAGTACGGCAACCAGCCCCAATCAGCCAAGGCACGCCCGGCACCAGAAGAAGCGCAAGACGTGCGCAGCCTGCTTGCGCGGATATCGACTGCCGTCAGCAAGGGAACGATCTGATGCCATTGATGCTTGTTCAAGGCCTGCGGGGTGGCGTTGGAACAACAAGCCTCGTTGCCAATCTTGCCATCGGCCTTGCCCAGTCCGGTGTACCTGTGACTGTCCTTGATATGGCAGCGCGCAGCACCATGGCTTTGCACTTCGGCCTTGAGCCCACAGATCGCCTGCCACCACTCGATGAAGCGCAGCCAAACGACGCGGTTGTGCACGGGGTTACTCTGCGCGATGCCTATACCATCGCAGACCGGGGCGATCTCGCTTATGGTCTGGCATCGGGCGAAATCAGCTTCGCAGATAATATGCTGTTCATTGCCGACGTCGGCTCGTCGGATATGACCCTGTTCGAGCAGCTCCGTCCATACGCTGCGCTCGATTTGTTGGTGCTTGCCCCATCCGGCGAATGTCTGGTCAGCCTGCCCGAGGCGCTCGACGCTGCCGGGCCAAACACCCGTTTCGTGCTGAACAAGGCCGATGATACGCGCAAACTGGCGCGGCACGCCGCAGTGTTTGTGCGCGAACTGCTTGGCGACAAGTTGCTCGCAACCATTCGCAGTGACGAAGCGGTTGTGGAATCCGCCGCCATGATCCATCCGCTCGTCCGCCATGCCCCGGTCAGTGCCGCGTTGCACGATATCAGCGCACTGGGCGTTCTGGTCTCCGGATTGGCACCGGTTGAGCGTGGCGAAACTGCCGTCACCCACGAAGCACCGCACAAGGCTAGCCACGCCGCATGAATGGCCTGATGAAACGCGCACAGACCGTGCTCTCGCTGGCCGCTCTGGCTTTTGCCGCAGTGGTGGTGATTGGCGTTCCGCTCGACCTTACCCAGCAGTGGCTGATGGCCGGCGGCACGATCCTTGGCACAATTCTGCTGAGTCGGACCAAGTCACGCAAGATGATCCTGACGCTCGGGATTTTGGCTATCCTGACGTCGACGCGCTATATGTTCTGGCGCACCACGCAAACGCTCTCATTCAATACGCTGCCCGAATTCGTGTTCGGCACAGGCCTCTATCTGGCCGAGCTTTACGCATGGGTGCTCTTGCTGCTCGGCTTCTTGCAAACGAGCTGGCCGCTGGAGCGACCGGTCGTTGAAATCGAAGGCGAACCGGACACCTGGCCAACCGTCGATGTCTATGTCCCGACTTACAATGAAAGCCTGGAGATCGTCCGGAACACGGTCTACGCAGCGATGGATATGGATTACCCGGCCGACAGGTTCCGGGTGTTTATCCTTGATGACGGTCGGCGCGCGGATTTCCGCGCTTTTGCGCGTGAAGCGGGCTGCGGTTACATCACGCGTGATAACAATCTGCACGCCAAGGCTGGCAATCTGAACGCCGCAATGAAGCAGACAGATGGCGAATTGATCGCCATCTTCGATTGCGATCACGTTCCGGTGCGGTCATTCCTGCAACTTAGTGTTGGCTGGTTCCAGAAGGACCCGGCCCTCGCCTTGATGCAGACGCCGCACTTTTTCTATTCCCCCGATCCGGTTCAGCGCAACATTGCCTCGGCCCGTCACATGCCGGGCGAAGGCGATCTGTTCTACAATCCGGTTCAGGATGGCAACGATCTGTGGAATGCCACGTTCTTCTGCGGCAGTTGCGCCGTCATTCGCGCCGAGGCTCTGGCGCAGACCAACGGCTTTGCCGGTGAAACTGTAACCGAAGACGCCCACACCGCGTTGAAGCTTCAACGCATGGGTTGGAACACCGCCTATATCTCCACCCGCCTTTCGGCAGGCCTTGCTACGGAACGCCTTGTTGTCCACATCGGCCAGCGCATCCGCTGGGCGCGCGGCATGACGCAGATCATGCGGATTGATAACCCGCTGCTTGGCAAAGGCCTCAAATGGCAACAGCGCCTTTGCTATCTGAACGCGATGCTGCACTTCCAGTTCCCGCTACCGCGCATCGTGTTTTTGACCAGCCCCTTGGCATACCTCATCTTCGGCCAGAACATCATCCAGGCGTCAGCTACGCTGATTTTTGCTTATGCCATGCCGCATCTGTTCTGCTCGCAAGTGGCCGCAGAGCGCCAGCAATCGGGATGGCGGCGGCCCTATTGGGGCGAAATCTACGAGACAATCCTTGCCTTCCATCTGGTCGCACCCACGGTCAAAACCTGGTTCCAGCCGCGCAAGGGCAAGTTCAACGTAACCGATAAGGGCGAACTGCTCGACAAGACATTTTTTGACTGGGCGATCGTCAAACCGCACCTGATCACGATCGGCCTGATCGTGGGCGGCATCTTGCTGGCAGTGTCCAAGTATCTGTTCTTCCAGAGCTACTTCAACGTGCAACTCGATACGCTCGCGTTGAACCTGGCTTGGGCGACCTTCAGCCTGATCCTGCTGATCACGGCAGTATCCGTTGCGCGTGAATCACGCCAGGCACGCAAGGAAATCCGCGTGGATGCTGCGCTGCCTGTCACTGTCCACTTTGCCTCGGGTCATGTCGCCTATGGCGTAACCACCAATATTTCGATGGGCGGGGCCGCGATCCGCATCCCGGCCGGTGCTGCTTCTGCTGACACGATTGCCCGCCATATCGTGCTGTCTACAGGAACCGAAAGCCTCGCGATTCCGGTCGACCAGATCCGGCGGCAGGGCGATATGGTTGCAGTGCAGTTCCACAAGCTTGAACATATCGCCGCACGCCAGATCGTGCGTGTCATCATGGGCCGGGCAGACGCGTGGCAGCGCAGTTATGCGCCCGAACGCGTCTCGGGCCTGCGTTCGTTCTGGGACATAATCTTGATCGATATCTTGACGTTAAAGCGCGCGCTTGGCCTGAATTTTGCCGAACGCCAAATCGAAAAAGCCGCACTGGTCCAACAAAGCGCCCAACCGGCAAAGCCGATGGCACCTGCTGCGCCTGCAGCTTCCAAACTGCTCAAGGCGGCGGGTCTGGCTTTCGGGTTGCTGGCATTGGGTTATGCTCTGGCCCCGCAGTTCGCGCTTGCCGCCCCAGTGGCAGCGCCCGTAGCAACAGCACCCGAACTGGCTGCCGCGACAGCTTCGGATCAACGCTCAGAACGGCTCACTTTCAAAGACTTGCGCATCCGCAACGCCATCCGGTTGCAAGGTACGCGTGGCGAAATCAGCATACCGTTTGGCATCCGTCAGGATCAGGTTGTCAGTGCCGCATCGATCACGTTGCAAACGGCATGGTCACCAGCCTTGCTGGGTGACCGCAGCCAATTGGTGATCATTGTCAACGGCGAAGTCGTACAAGTCGTCCAGCTTCTCCCGCAAAACTCGGGCGGCCAGCGTATCACCGTACCGGTCAATCCTGCGTTGTTTCTGCCCGGAGACAACCAGCTCAATTTGCGCTTGATCGGGCACTATGCACGCGATTGCGAGGATCCGTTCCACAGCCTGCTCTGGGCCAATATCAGCAACACGCGGTCGTGGCTTGACCTGACCCTGCAACCACTGCCGAACACCCCCGATCTTGCCCGCCTCCCCGCGCCGTTCTTTGAAAAGGGCATCAATACGGCGCTGAAAGTGCCGTTCGTATTCCCCGGCCAGCCCCATCATGGCGAACTCGAAGCTGCAGCATCGATCGCTTCGTGGCTTGGCAGCCTTGCCAGCTATCGCGGTTATGCATTCAAGCCTTCGTTTGGCGCTGTACCCACCGGCAACGCGGTGGTCTTTCTCAATCGCGGCGATGCCATGCCCGAGCTTGGCCTTGCCGTAACCGGACCTTCGGCTGCCATCATCGTCAACCCGACCGACCGTTTTGGCAAACTGCTCGTTATCATGGGCCGTGACGATACGGAATTGCGGCTTGCCGCTGCTGCTATTGCCACCGGAAAGGGCGTGTTCGGCGGCCCCCGCATGAGCTTTGAGGGTGCGCGCATTCCCACCTGGCCGCGCTATGGTGCACCGCGCTGGCTTTCAACAGATCGCGCCATGAAAGTCGGCGAACTGGTTGAGCCTTATGCATTGCAAGGCATGGGTCTGCCTCCCGGCCCGCTCACCGTGCGCTTCCGCGTCGCACCGGACCTGTTCTTCTGGCCGCGTCAAGGCGGCGAAGTCGATTTGCAGTATCGCTATCCCGTGGCCAGTTGGCTTGATCGCGATGCCTCACGGCTCGATGTGTCGATGAACGGACAATATCTGAAGTCGTTGCCCGTCACGGGTAGCTGGTGGAGCGGGATTTTCGGCAAGAGCGGCGTAAACAGCTCGGACAACACGGCAAGTGTGGTTATGCCGCGCTATAGCCTGTTCGGGCAGAACGAACTGGTGTTCGATTACAACCTGATTGTTGCGGACAAGCAGAAATGCACCGGCATGTTGCCTGATAATGTCCGTGTTGCAATTTTGCCTGATTCGAAGATTGATCTGACAGCAGCCTATCATGGCATCGAAATGCCTGATCTGGCTCCTTTTGCCAGTGCCGGATATCCGTTCACAATCCGGCCTGATCTGGCCGAGACGACGGTAATCATGGCCAGTGACCCGACGCCGGCTGCGATTGAAGCGTTCCTGACGCTGATGGGCAGGTTTGGCGATTCCACCGGCGTTGCCACAACCGGCATTACCGTTACCGACCGTGCAGAACCTTCGCGCCTTGAAGATCAGGACATCCTCGTTATCGGCAGCACCAACCTTGCCGGGTCGGAAGAATTGTTTGCGAATGCGCCGCTCCGCTACGAAGGCGATGCTCTGCAAGTGGCGCAAAAAAGCCCGATGCAATATGTCGGCGCGCTGCTCAGCAACCGTCCACAGGTCGATAAGTCAGACATTGAAAGCGTGGTCCGAAGCGCCCGTGGCTTTAGCGGCTTTGTCAGCTTCCGTTCTCCGTATGGGAAGGAGCGCACGGTTGTAGCGCTTCTGGCCGAAGACACAGTCGAATTGCCCAAGCTCGTAGATGGCATGGCCGACGCCAAGATCAACGCGCAGATTCAGGGCGATCTCGCAGTCGTATCCGGCGAAGGTATGGTCAGCTTTGCGATCGGGCCAACCTATTGGGTAGGATCGCTGCCCGTCTGGATGAAGGTTGCGTACTGGTTCAGCCAGCGCCCCTTCCTGATGGCTTTGTCCACGCTGATCCTTGCTTTGGGACTGACAGGGCCTGCTTTCCTTTTCTTCCGCCGTCAGGCTCGTGCCCGATTGGCTGCCATTGGCGATAAAGGTGAACCTAAATGACGCGCAAATCAGACCTTTTGCAGCGCAGCCTCGTCGTATGCCTGCTGGGCAGTGTGGCCCTACCCAGCCCGGCAACGGCTGAAGTTCCCGGTGTCAAAGCTCTGTTAGAGCAGGCCAAGTATTGGCGATCCAAGGGGCGCAATGATTTGGCCGATCAGGCGCTGCGCCGCGCGCGTGCGCTTGATCCGCAAAGTGCAGAAGTGAAACAGGCAGCGGCCAAGCCTGCGGCAAAACCTGCACCAAAGCCCTTGCCCAAGCCCGCTTTCGGACAGCAGGTCGCGCCCGTGGCCAAAGCACCCGTTGCGCGTGCACCAACCCCTGCGCCAAAACGTCAGGCCGAAGTGCGTCGGGTGAAGCCAACGCCTGCATCGACCGCCGGAACAATCCGCGTCGCGGGCTTTTCCGCGCTGGACGCAGGCGACATCGATACAGCGGCAAACCGCTTTGAACGCGCGCTTTCGACCAACCGCAACGATGGCGATGCGCTGGGTGGCTTGGGTATTGTGCGCTTGCGCCAAAGCCGCTTTTCCGAAGCGCGCGATTTGCTGGAACGCGCATCGCGTCAGCCCGGTGCAGCGCGTTGGGCCGAGGCGCTTACCACTTCGCGCTTTTTTGCCGGTGTTGAAGACGCCCGGCGCGCGCTCAACAGTGGTTTGATCGATAAAGCGCAAGCCATTGCCGAAGACGTCGTGCGGATGAATTACGAGGAGCCGCAACCAGCACTGGAAGCCCTGGCTGAAATCTACGAAAAGCAAGGCAGGTTTGCCGATGCCGCCGACCTTTACAGCCAGGCAGGGGACGGTGGAGCAGACAATGAATCGCGTTTGCGCAGCCGTGCTGCCCGTGGCCGCGCGCTTGCCGCCGCGGCGCAAGGCGATGATTTCATGGCCGAGCAGGAATTCCACAACGGCCTGATGATCGACAGCAACGATCCATGGATCCGCTACGAATTTGCGCGCTTCATGATCCGCAAAGGGCGGCGTGTCGAAGCAGAATCGCTTATCGCTTCGCTGTCGCAGGCAACCTCTACCGATGCGATCTACGCCGCGGCGCTGGTCCATCAAGACCTTGGCAATGCGCTTGCCGCCTCGGCCCTGATTGACCGGATCCCTGAAGGCCAGCGCACTCCGGCGATGCAAACTTTTGCGATCAGCATCAAGACCGAGAGCGCGATCCAGCGGGCAAAAGCCATGGCTGAAGTTGGCCAGAAGGCCGGTGCGATCTCTGCCCTGCGCCAGATCGGCGCAATGTCTGCCCTGCCTGCTGCCCGCCGGGCACAAGTGGCAGACGCGCTGTTTGATCTGAACGATACGGCCGCTGCATCCAGCATGGCCGCCAACGCCTTGAACGGCGAGATTACCGATCTGGCGGGATATGACGCGGTCGTGCGCGTCCTGGCCAAGACCGGACGCGAGGATCTGGCCCGTAAAGCATTGCAAAAGGCATCTGCGCTGGGCAACAGTTCACCCGAAGGTCAACGTACTTTGGCCAGAATGTCTGCCGGACTTTCGGTTTCCCAGGCGGAACGCCTGCGCCTTGCCGGGCAATTCGCACCGGCATTTGATCTGCTGCAAACGGCTTGGGCCTCTATGCCGGATGATGTGGAAGTCCTTTCGGCGATTGCACGGTTGTACCAAAGCGGCAGGATGCCGGCCCGCGCCGCGCAAGCTTTCCAGCTTGTTCTGGCACAAGAGCCACGCAACCGGGGTGCGTTGATCGGACTTGCCGAAACCGCCCAAGCGGCGGGCGACCGCGCTTTGTCGGCCCGCGCCAGCGACAAGGCAATCGAGGCTTGGCCCGATGACTACCAAGTGCGCCTGACCTTGGCGCGCGTTGCCGAACAGCGCGGGGATAAAAGCGGTTCGGTGCGCCTGTTGAAGCAAGCACGGACGCTTTACGCCCAACAGAACACTGGTGCGCCAACCCTGCAACAGGGCGGCAATCCGTTCGCGGCCAGCAATGTACCCAACGATGGCAATCCATTTCGCACCCAAGCCATGCCTGCGCCCGCGCCTGCACGGATCAATCCGTTCGCATTGGGCAATGGCACGCAGCTTCCGTCGGTCGGCATGGCAAATTTTGATCAGCCCGCCAGAGCGAGGCTTCAACCGATGTCCGCAAACGGATGGGACAATCCGGTTGCCTCCCAAGCCCGTTCACAAGGCAATTGGGACAGCCCTGCGCCTATGCTGACTCAAAGCGGTTGGGATGATCCGGCACCGGCCCGTTCATCCAATGGTTGGGATAATCCGGTGCCCGCACGGGCACAAAATGGTTGGGACAACCCCGCACCCGCACGGGCGCAAAATGGTTGGGACAATCCTGTTCCCGCCCAGAACCGGTCACAGAACGAATTTGCGGCGGCGCCCTATCAGCCTGTGCCCTCACCCTTCCCCAGCAGCACAAGCCGTGGTTATGGTTCAATGCCGATGGGCGGATCAGCCGACCCTGTCATGGCCGGTATCGAAGCCGATATCCGCGCGCTCACCAAAAGCTCGGGTCCAAGGGTCGATTTGCAAACGTCCTATCGCCAGCGCAAGGGCGAGACGGGGCTTAGCCAATTCAGCGAAATCAAAGGAACGGCAGAGCTTTCAACCGGCCTCTTGGGCGGTCGCGCAAAAGTTCGCGCCGAGGCGGTGATGATTGATGCCGGGCGACCCACGGGATCGGGCCTTGCCCGGTTTGGCCGCAACGCAACGATCGAAGCACAATCGATCGTCAACCGGGTGCCATCGCCGCTGGTGCAGGCCGTAACCCAACAAGCATCGGGCGTTGCACTGTCAGCAGGTTATGAAAATGATCTGGTGCAGGCAGAAGTCGGCACAACGCCCATCAACATGGGGCGCACCAAGCTTGCCTTCCGCGCTGCGCTGACGCCCCGCATCACGCCCAATCTGACGGCAAAGGTGTGGGTCGAGAAAAAGCCGGTCACCGATTCCATCATTTCCTACGCAGGCACGCGTGATCCTGTAACGGGTGAGCGTTGGGGCGGGGTCATGCGCACCGGTGGTGGTGTGGCAGGTTCCTATGACCGCGAAGGCAACGGCGTTTACGGCGAACTGGTCTACAGCCGCTACCGTGGCCGCATCGTGCCGAACAACTCGTCGTTTGAAGCAAACTTCGGCGGCTATCTGCGCTTGATCAAGGGCGAGCATTCGCAATTGACCGGCGGCATCAACGCCAATTACCAGACGTATGACAACAACCAGAACCACTTCACTTATGGTCACGGCGGTTACTTCAGCCCGCAGAACTTTGTCAGCATCGGCTTCCCGATCAATTATACGCTGGAAACCGACAAGTTGGACGTAAAGGCCAACATCACGCCCGGTTTCCAAAGCTTCAAGCAGGAAGAAACGGCGCTCTATCCCTCGGAGCCCGGCTTGCAAGCGCAGCTTGACGCACTCAAGCGGCTGAACACCGATGTGCGGGCCCGCTATGACAGCCTCAGCCGCACCGGCTTTGCCATTACCGCTGGCGGTTCGGCCTACTACCGGATTTCGCCGACCACCGAGATTGGCGGAAATACCTCGTTCAACACGTTCGGAAACTTTGACGAATTCCGTTCAACCATCGGGATTCGCCAATCCATTGGAGGAACGAATTAAGTCCGATGCCGCTTACCGCAACGTCACCTTCCCTTAGCGTACACGGCGTTCCGATTCTTCTGGCCCAAGTGGTGGCAGAGCTTTCCGATGTGGCCCCTGTTCCACAGATCGAAAGCTTCGTTTTTGCACTCGGTCAGAGGCTGGCGACGCGCGTGTACCTGAACGACGCCGCCAGCCTGACGGAACTCGAAGACCAGGTGAACCTGCTGTGGCGTGAAATCGGCATCGGGCGATCGCGCATGGCCGCAGATGCCACTGCTATCGTGGTGCACCATGATCCCGGCCATCTGCCCGACGATGTTATTGAAGCCGAGGCACTGCCCTATCTTGCAGAACTGGTACGCGGGACATTCGATGCCTGTTTCCGGCGGCTCGGCAGCAGCGAAAAAACCAAAACGACCGCGAAATGGGTCAAGCACATGATTGAAATACGCCATGGCAGTTAATCGCCGCAACTTCAGCCTCGGCCTCGCCTCCATTCTGACTGTCGCCTGCGCAAAAGTACCCGAAAGCAAAGCAAAAACCGGCGACGGCTTTTGGGCGCAATTCCGCGAACGCTTTATCCTGCCCTCGGGCCGCGTGATCGATAATGGCAATGGCAATATCAGCCACAGCGAAGGCCAAGGCTATGGCCTGTTGCTGGCCGCCATCAACAGCGATGAAGCCACATTCGATGCGCTGGCAGAATGGACGCAGGACACTTTGGGCCGCGATGACATGGCGCTGCATGCGTGGCGCTATGATTCGCGCGAATTCAATCCGATACCGGACCGGAACAACGCCACCGATGGCGATATGCTGATCGCGTGGGCTCTTTCGCTTGGCGCGAAGAAATGGCGCAACAGCAGCTATGCCGCGCGCTCAAAAGCGATCCGCCAGGCGATCCGCTCCCGCCTGATCGTTCAGCGCAATGGCGAACAAATGCTCCTTCCCGGCCTCGTCGGCTTTGTCGAAGCCGAGCGCGTGGTGATCAATCCCTCCTATTACATCTGGCCTGCGCTGGATCACTTCCGCGCGGTTGATGGCGCGGCGGCATGGTCAGCGGTGATCAATGACGGCATGCGGATCATGTCCCGCGCACGCTTCGGTCCATACGGCCTTCCTGCCGACTGGCTGCAGGTTGATCCGACCGGCACGTGGATGCCCGCAATCGACAAACCGCCCCGCTTCGGCTTCGATGCCATCCGCATCCCGCTCTATGCAGAGGCCGGACGCCGCAAAACCTTGTCCGAACCGATCATCGCATGGTGGCAATCGCTTGCCGCATCAGGCCAGCAAATCCCGGCATGGATCGATCTGCAATCGGGCCAAGTCGCGCCTTACGGCTTGTCTGTCGGTGGTGAGGCGATCAAGGCGCTCGCGCTAGGCCAGCCCCAACCGGAAGTTCTGGCAGGGGATTACTACGCCGCCGTGCTGCAACTGTTCGCCCGCTACGTAAAATAACCGCCAAGGTTTACCTGGCGGGTCCGGCCTTCTTCGCCTTGTGCTCGGCCAGCAGCGTATCAAGCTCTTCGATGCGCAGGCGTTCCGGCGTGCCCTTGGGCAGGCCTTTCAGGCGGCAGGCGGCCCAAAGGCTTTTGCGCTCGGCTTCCAGCGCTTTAAGATAAAGGTCGGCCATCGTTACTTCCTTTTGCCGGATTTGGCCGGGCGGGTCCGCCGCTCGGCCATCGAGCCGGTATTGTCCTGATCTTCACTGGAAAGCTTGCGCCAGCGGCCCAATCGCGCGGTATCGAGCGATCCATCGTTTATCGCCGCCCGCACCGCGCAGCCGGGTTCGGCCTCATGCGTGCAATTGCTAAAGCGGCATTCGAGCGTCAGCGCGACGATATCATCGAACACTTCGGCAAGGCCGGTTGCGGCATCCGAAAGCTGGAATTCGCGCATTCCGGGCGTGTCCATCAACCAGCCACCCTGCTCCAACCGGTGCATCTGGCGCACGGTAGTGGTGTGGCGGCCCTTGCCGTCCTGCTCGCGCACGGCTTGCGTCAAAATGCTGTCCGACCCGCGCATGGTGTTGACCAGAGTCGATTTGCCAACACCGGACGAGCCCAGCAACGCAACCGTCTGCCCCCTGCCGCAACGCCCGATCAAATGGGCAACGCTTGCCGGATCACGCGCATTCACCGCCTCGACCGCAAGGCCCGGTTGCAGGCGCTGCGCGCGCTCGATGTAGTTCTGGAGATCGTCGGTCAGATCGATCTTGGTGAGCACCAGCACCGGTGTCACATCCACTTCGCGGCACAGCACCAGATAGCGCTCAAGCCGGGCGATGCTGAAATCCTGATTGCACGATGCCACGATAAACAGCGTATCCACATTGGCAGCGATCAATTGCAGCCGCCGGTCATCGCCGGGCGCGGGGCGCTTGAACAAGTTGATGCGCGCCAGCACCCGCTGCGGCTCAAAGCTTTCGCGATCTATCAGCAGCCAATCGCCCACCGTCGGCCGGTCTTCCTCGCCATGCGAGACCGGCAAGCGCGAGGAAATCTGCGCTTCGATCCCCTCACCCGCCACGGCAATCTCGCCGCGATGAACCGCCATCACGCGGACGGGCTGGCACGTCTCGCTCTCCTGTGGCGTCACTTGCGCGCTGAAAAACGGTGTCCAGCCAAGATCTGCAAGAAGGGTGTCAGACTCAATCATAATCGGGTTGCAGGGGCTTTCTTTGGCAGAAGATCACGCGATAGCATCGCTCTTCAGATGGTCCAGACCACAAGCACGCGACGCGCACAATGGCAATGGCCGATGGTGGCTGTGATAAACACTGCCCCCGCAACAACCTGCTTGCATCCCGCGCCCGGTCAGTTGATCTGGCTGGCCGTGAAATGGAGTTTCAACCAATGAGTGTCGCGTTTCGCCGTGAGGGCGATGACGAGCATATGGAGCCTAAGTTCGAGTTGCCCATCCCGCCGGGACCCAATCTCGTCACGGCGCGCGGGCTGGCCCTGATCCGTGCCAAGCTGGCAGAACTCGAAGCGCAATTGCCCGCCATTGCCGATGAAGAGGCGATCAAAAAGGCGCGGCGCGAATTGCGCTATTGGGGCACGCGGCAATCGACCGCACAACTGGTGGACCGCCCCGATGGCAGCGTGGTCGCGTTCGGAACAACAGTCTCCATCCGGCTGGGTGGCAAGTTGCGCGAAGTCACCATCGTCGGCGATGACGAAGCTGATCCCGCCAATGGCCTGATCTCGTTCTCCGCACCGCTAAGCCGCGCGGTGCTTGATGCCGAAGCGGGCGAACGGGTTGATTTTGCGGGCCGGGAAGAAGCGATAGAGATCATCGCCATTACGGTGCGGGACGAATAGCCTGCCGCCGGACCAGACCGTCAATTACGACCGCACCTACCGCATAGGCGGGCAGCCATGTTTGGTACTTTGAGCGCTTTTCGACCAATCTGGCCAACCGTGATTGGTCGCAAAGCGGTCGAAGTCGGCTTATCGGTGCGCCACAGTAGCATCGCTCCGGCCTTGCCACGCCTACTCCGGCAAGCTTGCAGTTTGTCGCAAAGCCTCACCCAGCGCGAGAGCGGTTGTAGTCGCAAGGTTCAAAGACCGGACCTGTGGCCGCATCGGCATACGTACCCGGGCATCGCACGCTTCGGCAACCGATCCCGGAACGCCAGCGCTTTCCTTGCCGAACAGCAGCACATCGTCAGGCCGGTATTGAAACGCATAGGCTGAATGCGTGCTTTTCGTAGTGAACAGCACAAGCCTGCTCGATCCGAGCGACGCCCGGAACGCCGCAAAATCGGCATGGCGGGTAAAGTTTACATGATCGATGTAATCCATCGCCGCCCTGCGAACCCGGCGGTCATCCCATGCGAACCCCAGCGGCTCGATCAGATCGACATCTGCCCCAAGACAAGCCGCAAGGCGCAAAACAGCACCAACATTTCCGGGGATTTCCGGTTCAAACAGAGCAATACGCATCGGCGCTGATTGGCGCGGACGGGCGGTTCTGGCAAGCCCCAGCCCCGGCTATGCACCAATCCGGGTGAAACACAGGTTCCCATTCTGCACCCGTCCACTACGATAGAGCGCCAATTCGGCCCCCGGGAAACAGCACGAAGCAACCATGCAGCCTATCACCATCCTTTTTGTGCACCAGAACATGCCCGGCCAATTCCGGCATCTGGCAGCGGAACTGGCAAAGAACCCGGCCTACCGCGTGGTCTTCCTGACGCGGCGCGAAGGCGTGACAATGCCCGGCATCATCACCGCGCGCTACCCGTTGAAAGACGCGCCTCCGCCGCCCGCCGAGCCATTGGTCCGGTCCATCGCGCAATCGGTGCATTTCGGAACGGCTGTGGCCAAGGCCGCTGTCGACATGACGGCCAAGAACATCGTCCCCGATCTTATCATCGCCCATCCCGGCTGGGGCGAGGCGCTGTTCCTGCGCGATGCGTGGCCCGGTGCCAAAATCGTGACATATGCCGAATACTACTACCGGCCCTACGATGGCGATATCGGGTTTGACCCGCTGTTTCCGCGCACCTTGCAGGGGGTTTCCAACGCCCGGATCATGAACGCCAACCTGCTGCTCAGCCATGAAGCGGCTGACGCGATGATCAGCCCTACCCAATGGCAAAAGAGCCGCCATCCGCAGTTCCTGCAAGACAAGACGACCGTCATCTTTGACGGGATCGATACCGAGCGCGCCGCCCCCCGTGCCGATGCCAGCTTCGCCCTCGCCAATGGCCGGGTGCTCACCGCCAAGGATGAGGTCATCACTTATGTGGCCCGCAATCTTGAACCGCATCGCGGCTTCCACGTCTTCGTCGAAGCCCTGCCCAAACTGCTCGCCGCGCGGCCCGATGCACAGATCGTCGTCGTTGGCGGGGATGAGCGCAGCTACAGCCCGCCTCCTCGTGGCGGACACCCAAGCTGGCGCAGCGCGCTGATGGGCGGCCTTGATCTGGGCCAGGATGCCGCACGCGTGCACTTTGTCGGCAAGCTGGCCTATGCCGATTATCTATCGCTGCTCCAGATATCCGGCGCGCATTTGTATCTGACCTACCCCTTCGTGCTGTCATGGAGCTGCCTCGAAGCCATGTCCGCAGGCTGTGCCATCATCGCGTCCGATACAGCACCGGTCGCCGAAGTGATTACCCATGAACACAACGGTCTGCTGTTCCCGTTTTTCGATAGTGCAGCACTGGTGGCCAACGTATCGCGTATTCTTGACGATCCGGCCCTCAGCCGGAAGCTGAGGACCGCAGCACGGCAAACAGCCGTCACGCGCTATAACCTTGCCGATTGCCTGAAGCAACAATTGGCATTTGTTCACAAAGTCTTGGGAAGCTGAATTCACACAGAATCCAGCTTCACCATCAGATCACCGTCAAGCGGGCAACCTCGTTTCTGCCGTCGTAATAGACGTAATGGCCAAGGCTCTCCTCCACACCACTGCCAAATGACAGGCTCTCGTTTCCATCCTGATAGACCGTCAGATGCGATGCGTTGCCCTGTCCCACCAGCGTCTGGATGAAGCTTGCGTCAAAGGCGATTGTTGCCGCCGTTCCGGTCGAGGTGAAATCAAGCGCATCGACGTTTTGCAAGATACCGCCCAACAGATCACTGTTCCCAATAGACCCGCTGTTTTCCGCCAGAGCGACCGTGTCTGTGCCAGCCCCACCATCGATAGACCAGCCGAGCCCGAGCGCCAGCGTGAAGGTGTCATTTCCGGCCGAACCGATCACCTGTTCGATACCGTTCAGCGTATCGCCCGCCGCATCGCCCGCCGTGCCGCTGCCTGTTGCCGCAAGGTTCAACGAAACCGCACCGGCTGATGCCGAATAGTCCGCCGTATCAGTGCCATTGCCACCATTCAGCATGTCTGCGCCCAGCCCGCCGATCAGCGTATCATTGCCATCACCGCCGCTCAACTCGTTGGCATTGTCATTGCCATAGAGCAGGTCTGCCTGCGAAGAGCCGATCAGGTTTTCGATGCTGACGAGCGTATCACCAGCAGCATCGCCTCCGGTGTTCGCCGACCCGTTAAGGTAGGCGTTCACCGCGCTGCTCGATGCAGAATAGTCCGCCGTATCGATGCCCGCTCCACCCGTCAGCGTATCGGCCCCTGCCCCGCCAAACAGCGTGTCATTCCCGTCACCACCGTTCAGCGCATTGGCTCCGCCATCGCCATAAAGCGCATCGGCAAAGGCCGAACCGATCAGGCTCTCGATGCCCGAAAGCGTATCGCCTGCCGCATCGCCGCCGGTGCCCGCCGTGCCATTGAGGTAAGCCGTCACTGCACTGCCCGATGCTGAATAATCGGCCAAATCAAAGCCATTGCCGCCAACAAGCGTATCTGCGCCAAGCCCGCCAACCAGCGTATCGTTGCCATCGCCACCGTCGATCACGTTCGCATTGCCATCACCGTAAAGCGTGTCAGCATGTGCAGAACCGGTCAGATTCTCGATCGCGGAATAAACATCACCCAATGCATCACCAGTGTTCAGCGCGGTGTTGGCAAGGCTGGCCGTCAAGCCACTTGTGGCGTTGGCATAACTTGCCGTGTCCGTATTGGCACCGCCCGTCAGCGTGTCAGCCCCTGCCCCGCCAATCAGCGTATCATTGCCTGATCCACCATCGAGCGTATTGTCAGTGGCATTGCCAACCAGCGTGTCGTTATTGTTGGAACCGATCAGGGTTTCCACACCAGACAGAACATCGCCCGCAGCATCGCCGCCGGTGCCTGCCGTGCCATCGAGATAGGCCGTGACGGCAGCCAACGACGCTGCATAAGTCACCGTATCGACGCCATTGCCGCCGGTAAGCGTATCGCTGCCATCCCCGCCGATCAGGGTATCATTGCCCTCACCGCCCACCAGCAAGTCGGCACCTGCGCCACCTGTCAGCAAGTCATTGCCCGCGCCGCCATCCAGCGTGTTGGCATTGCCGTCGCCAAACAGCGTATCGGACTGGGCAGAACCGATCAGGTTTTCGATCCCCGAAAGCACGTCACCCGCAGCATCGCCGCCCGTGCCCGCCGTGCCGGTGAGGTACGCGGTTACCGCGCTACTTGAAGCTGAATAGTCTGCCGTATCAGAACCGACACCACCCGTCAGCGTATCGGCACCTGCGCCGCCCACCAGCGTATCATTTCCATCACCGCCATCAATCGCGTTGGCATTGCCATCGCCATGCAGCGTGTCCGCAAGGGCCGAACCCGTCAGGTTCTCAACGGTGGCGTAAACGTCGCCCAGCGCATCGCCGGTGTTCAGCGCGGTGTTGGCAAGGCTTGCGGTCAGGCCGGCAGCAGCGTTGCTGTAAGACACCGTTTCAGTGCCCACGCCACCTGTCAGCGAATCGGCACCGGCGCCGCCAATCAGCGTATCGTTGCCATCGCCGCCAACCAGCGTGTTGGCGCTGCCGTTGCCGAACAGGGCATCGTTGTTGTTCGAACCGATCAGCGTTTCTACGCCCGATATCACATCGCCCGCAGCGTCGCCGCCAGTGCCCGCCGTACCATCAAGATATGCCGTCACCGCCAGAGCAGACGCGGCATAAGTCACCGTATCGGTGCCATTACCACCCGTCAGCGTATCAGCACCAAGGCCGCCGATCAGCGTATCGTCACCATCACCGCCGCTCAGCGCGTTGGCGTTGCCATCGCCCACCAGTGTATCGCTGCCAGCCGAACCCATCAGGTTTTCAACGCCTGAAAGCACATCACCCGCCGCATCGCCGCCGGTGCCCGCCGTGCCGGTAAGGTATGCTGTTACCGCGCTGGCCGAAGCCGAATAGTCTACCGTATCAGTGCCCGAACCGCCCGTCAGCGTATCGGCTCCGGCACCGCCCACCAGCGTATCATTGCCATCGCCACCGCTAATCGCATTGGCATTGCCATCGCCGTAAAGCGTATCAGCCAGCGCCGACCCCGTCAGGTTCTCGATACCCGAAAGCACGTCGCCCGCTGCATCGCCGCCGCTACCAGCCGTTCCGTTCAAATAGGCTGTTACTGCACTGCCCGAGGCTGAATAATCAGCCAGATCCGTCCCGTTACCACCGATCAGCGTATCAGCGCCCAGACCGCCCACCAGCGTGTCGTTGCCATCACCGCCGCTAATCACGTTGGCACTGCCATCGCCCACCAGCGTGTCGTTGCCAGCCGAACCGATCAGGTTCTCGATGCCCGAAAGCGTATCGCCCGCCGCGTCGCCGCCAACCCCGGCTGTTCCGTTAAGGTACGCCGTGATCGCATTGCCGGATGCGGAATAATCCGCCGTATCGGTGCCATTGCCACCCGTCAGCGTATCTGCCCCCGCGCCACCGATCAGCGTGTCGTTGCCATCACCCCCGTCAATCGCATTGGCAGTAGCATCACCGTAAAGCGTATCGGCATGGGCAGAGCCGGTCAGGTTTTCAATCGCAGAGTATACATCGCCGGCCGCATCACCGGTGTTCAGGCCCGCATTGGCAAGGCTTGCAATCACCCCCGCCGCCGCATTGGCATAGCTGGCCGTATCGCTGCCGGTGCCACCTGTCAGCGTGTCCGCTCCTGCACCACCGATCAGCGTATCATTTCCGGCGCTTCCGTCGATAGCGTTCGCGCCGCCATCGCCGATCAGCGTATCGTTGTTGTTCGAACCTGCCAGATTTTCGATGCTGTTATAGACATCGCCCAGCGCATCACCGGTATTTGCTCCGGCATTGGCAAGGTTTGCCGTCACGCCGACCAGCGCAGTGCTATAGCTCGCCGTATCGCTACCATTGCCGCCCGTCAGCGTATCGGCACCAGCGCCGCCGTTCAGCGTGTCGTTGCCATCGCCACCGGTCAGGGTGTTGGCATTGCCATCGCCCACCAGCGTATCGTTGCCAGCCGAACCGATCAGGTTCTCGATGCCTGAAAGCACATCGCCTGCCGCGTCACCGCCCGTGCCCGCCGTACCGGTAAGATACGCCGTTACCGCACTACCCGAAGCCGAATAGTCAGCCGTATCTGTGCCATTGCCGCCCGTCAGCGTATCGGCCCCGGCCGCGCCAACCAGCGTATCATTGCCGTCCCCGCCATCGATCGCGTTGGCACTGCCATCGCCGAAAAGCGTGTCGGCAAAGGCAGAGCCGGTCAGGTTCTCGACCGTGGCATAAACATCGCCCACAGCATCGCCTGTGTTTAGTGCGGTATTGGCAAGGCTCACCGTCAAGCCGCTGGCCGCATTGCTGTAAGACACCGTGTCCGCACCCACGCCGCCCGTCAGCGTATCGGCTCCCGCTCCGCCGATCAGCATATCATTGCCGCTGCCACCATCAATCGCGTTGGCATCGCCATCGCCATAAAGCGTGTCAGCCTGCGCCGAACCCGTCAGGTTCTCGATCCCGCTATACACATCGCCAGCTGCATCGCCGGTGTTCAGTCCGGCATTCGCCAAGCTTGCGACAAGACCGCTGGCGGCATTGCTATAGCTCACCGTATCGCTGCCATTACCACCCGTCAGCGTATCAGCGCCTGCGCCGCCCACCAGCGTATCGTTACCATCGCCACCGATGATCACGTTGGCATTGCCATCACCCACCAGCATGTCGTTGCCAGCCGAACCGATCAGGTTCTCGATGCCTGAAAGCACATCGCCTGCCGCGTCACCGCCCGTGCCCGCCGTACCGGTAAGATACGCCGTTACCGCACTACCCGAAGCCGAATAGTCAGCCGTATCTGTGCCATTGCCGCCCGTCAGCGTATCGGCCCCGGCCGCGCCAACCAGCGTATCATTGCCGTCCCCGCCATCGATCGCGTTGGCACTGCCATCGCCGAAAAGCGTGTCGGCAAAGGCAGAGCCGGTCAGGTTCTCGACCGTGGCATAAACATCGCCCACAGCATCGCCTGTGTTTAGTGCGGTATTGGCAAGGCTCACCGTCAAGCCGCTGGCCGCATTGCTGTAAGACACCGTGTCCGCACCCACGCCGCCCGTCAGCGTATCGGCTCCCGCTCCGCCGATCAGCGTATCGTTGCCATCGCCACCGGCAATCGCGTTCGCGGTGCCATCGCCGAGCAGCGTATCGTTGTTCGCCGAACCCAGCAGGTTCTCGATGCTGGAATAAACATCGCCACCGGCATCACCGGTGTTCGCCCCGGCATTGGCAAGGCTCGCGGTAACCCCGGCCAGAGCCGTGGCATAGCTTGCCGTATCAATGCCATTGCCGCCGGTCAGTGTATCCGCGCCAGCCCCGCCCAGCAGCGTATCATCACCGTCGCCACCGGTCAGCGCGTTGGCATTGCCATCGCCCACCAGGGTATCGGCCTGCGCCGTGCCGATCAGGTTCTCGATGCCCGAAAGCACATCGCCTGCCGCATCGCCGCCCGTGCCCGCCGTACCGGTAAGGTACGCCGTCACCGCGCTACCCGAAGCCGAATAGTCCGCCGTATCGGTGCCTGCGCCACCCGTCAGCGTATCAGCTCCCAGCCCGCCGACCAGCGTATCATTGCCGCCGCCGCCATCAATCGCATTGGCACTGCCATCGCCATAAAGCAGATCGTTCAGGCCCGAACCCGTCAGGTTCTCAACCGAGGCATAGACATCGCCCGATGCATCGCCGGTGTTCAGTGCTGTATTGGCAAAGCTGACGGTCAAACCGCTGGCCGCGTTGCTATAGGACACCGTATCACTGCCCGCGCCGCCCGTCAGCGTATCGGCTCCCGCCCCGCCCACCAGCGTATCGTTGCCCGAACCGCCATCGATCACATTGGCACCGCCATCGCCGAACAGCGCATCGTTGTTGTTCGAACCGATCAGCGTTTCAACGCCCGATATCACATCGCCCGCAGCATCTCCGCCGGTGCCTGCCGTACCGTCGAGGTATGCAGTCACCGCCAAAGTGGAGGCGGCATAAGTCACCGTATCCGTGCCAGCACCACCCGCAAGCGTATCAGCGCCAAGGCCGCCAACCAGCGTATCATTGCCATCGCCGCCGGTCAGCGCATTGGCATTGCCATCACCAACCAGCGTATCGCTGCCAGCCGAGCCGATCAGGTTCTCGATGCCGAACAGCGTATCGCCCGCAGCATCGCCGCCCGTACCCGCCGCGCCGGTAAGGTACGCCGTGACCGCGCTGGCCGAGGCCGAATAATCCGCCGTATCGGTGCCCGAACCGCCCGTCAGCGTATCGGCACCAGCCCCGCCCACCAGCGTATCGTTGCCCACACCGCCATCAATCGCATTGCCATTGCCATCGCCATAAAGCGTGTCGTTAAACCCGGAACCCGTCAGGTTCTCGATGGCGGTATAGACATCATCCTGCGCGTCGCCGGTATTCAAGGCAGTATTGGCCAGGCTGGCCACCAGCCCTGCGCCTGCCGATGCATAAGACACCGTATCGCTGCCCGCGCCGCCAATCAGCGTATCTGCGCCAGCGCCGCCCAGCAGCGTATCGTTGCCCGAACCGCCATCCAGCACGTTCGCATTGCCATCACCGGATAGCGTATCGTTGAACGCCGAACCGGTGATGTTCTCGATGCCGCTATAAGTATCGCCGGTCGCATCTCCGCTGTTGGAGGCGGTATTGGCAAGGTTCGCCGCCATACCACCGGTGGCGCTGGCATAGCTTGCCGTATCGATACCCGCCCCGCCAACCAGCGCATCCGCACCCGATCCGCCATCCAGTGTATCATCACCGCTGCCACCATCGAGCGTATCGATGCCCACACCGCCGCTCAAGAAGTCGTTACCGTCATTGCCGGTCAATTGTGCCGCGCTGCCCGTAAGATCATAAATCGCATCGTCAAAGTTCGAACCGATCACGGTTTCAAACCCGACAACGGTATCGCTGCCCGCATCACCGCCACTGCTGGCAAGCGCACCGGTCAACGCCAGATTGTTCTGCACAGTCACACCGCTGGCAGACGCCAGATATGTCAGCGTATCGGTGCCCGCGCCGCCGATCAGCGTATCAGCACCCTGGCTGCCCGCAACCGTATCGTTGCCTGCACCGCCATCAAAGAACTCGGCGCTTGCGCCGCCGGTCAGCACATCGTTGAAATCGGTGCCGATAACGCCCTCGATCGATGCAAACGCATCGCCATTGGCATCGCTGCCCGTGATCACCAGAGCGCCGCTGGCGAAGCTCGCGTCAATCGCCCCGCCCGCTGTGCTGTAGGAAGCGATGTCGGTGCCCGCCCCGCCTTCCAGCGAATCTGCCCCGGCCCCGCCCAGCAGCGTGTCATTGCCATTGCCGCCCGACAGCGTTTCGTTTGCCCCAGCGCCGGTCAGCACGTCATCAAAACCGGACCCGATCACAACTTCGATCCCGGTCAGCACATCGCCCTGCGCTTCACTGCCGACACCCGTTCTCCCGTCAAGATAGACGGTTACCGCAGCCGTAGCGGTCGAATACGTCGCGGTATCGGTGCCCGCGCCGCCATCAAGTGAATCCGCCCCGCCCCGCCCGCGCAAGATATCATTGCCCACCCCGCCCAGCAGCGTGTCGTTGTTACCTGTGCCGGTCAGGCTGTCGTCAAAGTTTGAACCGATCAGGCCTTCGATGCCGTTAAGCACATCGCCTTCAGCCGTGCCCCCGGATCCGCCTCCATTCAGCGTAACGTTGACGCCCACAGCCGAATCCGAATAATCAGCATAATCAACGCCACTACCACCGGTCAGGAAGTCGTTACCCAAACCGCCTTGCAGCGTATCGTTGCCATTGCCGCCATTCAGCGAGTTACCGTTGGCATCGCCAATCAGGGTATCTGCCGCCGTTGAACCGGTCACGTTCTGGATATTGGCGTAAACATCGCCCTGTGCCAGTCCGCCGATGCCGGTTCCCAGCGCAAGGTTGACGGTCACCGCAAGGCCCGATGTGCCAAACGACAGGTGGTTCAGGCCGATCCCGCCATCGATCGTATCGGATCCCGCATCGCCAAAGAACAGATCGTTACCGGCATCGCCAAAGATGTAGTCGTTGCCCAGCCCGCCCCACAGCGTATCGTCAAAGTTTGATCCGTAAAGCTGCTCGATATTGAACAACCGGTCGCCGGTTGCATTGCCCGCCGTTCCGGCAACCCCGTCAAGACCGATGGTTACCCCGGTGGTCCCGGTATAAAGGTAGCGCACAGCATCAATGCCCGCACCGCCGTCAATCGTATCTGCCCCGACGCTGCCCCAGAAGGTTTCATTCGCGCCAATGCCGGTCACACTATCGGCAAAACCGGTCATCCAGATTTCGGTGAAGTTGGCGAAAGTATCGCCTTGCGCATCTCCTCCAACGCCGTTCGTTACACCGTCCAGCACGATGGTAACACCAGCGGTTGAAGTGCTGTTCCAAGGATTGACCGGATCGGTACCAAACATCAATGAATTGGTGCCAGCGCCACCATCCAGCACATCCGCACCGGCACCACCGCTGACAATATCATTGCCATCGCCGCCCAGCAGAGTGTCATTTCCGGCATTCCCGATCAGGATGTCGTCACCGGTGCCGCCCGTCAGGTTGTTGGCATTGTCATCCCCTGTCAGGGTATCGTTTGTGGACGTGCCGATAATGCCTTCAATGTTGATATAGGTATCGCCCTGCGCGTCTGATCCAACGCCTGTCGACGTCGCCAGATTTACCTGAACACCGCCCGCGCTGGCCGAATAATCAACATAGTCAAACCCGGCACCGCCATCCATCGCGTCAGACCCGGCACCACCAAGGATCGTATCGTTGCCGTTGCCGCCACTGATGCCGTCATTGCCTGCACCGCCATCGATCACATCGTTGCCGTCAAGGCCGCTCAGGCTGTTCTGCCCGACACCGCCGGTCAGCGTATCGTTGAAGTTCGAACCGACCAGATTGCCGATGCTCACGAATACGTCACCGGCCGCCTCGCCTGCGGTGCCCGTGTTGGTCGTAAGGCTTGCCGCTATGCCAACAGTGGCAGAGGCATAAGTGACGGTGTTGTTATCAGCGCCCCCGTCCAGCGTATCAGCGCCCAAGCCGCCTTCCAGCGTGTCATTGCCGGCCTCGCCAAACAACTGGTCGTTGCCTGCGCCACCTGCCAGCATATCGGCACCATTCGATCCGTAGATCGCGTTATCAAGCGCATCGCCGGTCAGCGTATCGTTGAAGTTCGATCCTGCCATGTTCTCGATGAACGAGAAGCTATCGCCTGCCGCATCCCCCACCGTACCCAGTCCGGTGAACAGGCTGGCCGCCACACCGGCAAGGGCATTGTGATAGGAAACGGCATCAATGCCATCGCCGCCGATCAGGGTATCCGCGCCCGCGCCACCGGCAATCGTATCATTGCCAGCCCCGCCTGTGATGACATTGTTGGCACCCGACCCGCCCAGATAGTCGGCAAAGGCAGAACCGGTCAGGTTTTCGATGGAATTGCCGATGAACAGATCACCAGCCGCATCGCCGCCTGCGCTCCCTACTGTGTTATCCAGTGCCACCGTTATCGCGGCGGTGCTGCCGGAATAATCCGCCATATCAACACCGGCACCGCCATCCAGCGAATCCGCGCCTGCCCCGCCTACCAGCGTATCAATGCCCAGACCGCCTTCTATGGAATCGTTGCCAGCGCCGCCGTCCAGCGAATCATTCCCGGCATAACCGCGCACACGATCAACACCGCCAGTGCCCACAAACTGGTCATTGAACGCGGACAGATCATAAACTTCAAACCCGGTCAGCACGTCACCGGCTGCATCCCCGGTCGAAAGCCCAGGATTTAAAACGTTCAGAGTAAGGCCCGCCGCAGCCGAGGTATAATCGATCACGTCATATCCGGCACCGCCATCCACCGTGTCGGCCCCGGCACCCGGCGCAACCAGATCGTCGCCACCACCCGCCAGTATCACATCCGCGCCGGATGATCCGTAAATGATGTCTGCCAGAACCGAACCGGTAACCTGCTCAACATTGACCAGCACATCGCCCGCAGCCTCGCCAGCCGTGCCGGGCGTACCGTCCATGTACACCACAACGCCGCCCGATCCCGAATAATCAACCGTGTCAAATCCGGCACCACCGTCCAGCAGATCCGCGCCGCCGCCGCCGATTAGCGTATCGTCGCCCGCACCACCGATCAGGGTTTCGTTGATCCCGCTACCGCGCAAAACGTCGCCACTGCTCGAACCGATCACGTTTTCCACGTTGGCAATAACGTCGCCCTGCGCATCACCACCCGAACTGGCACTGCCATCCAGCCGGACGCTGACACCAACCGCCGAAGCGCTGTAGTCAACGGTATCCAGTCCGCTGCCGCCATCGATGATGTCCGCTGCTGCAAACGATACGAAAGTATCATTGCCGCCCCAGCCGTTCAGCGTGGTCGCCAGCAGCGCGTTCTGTCCGCCGCGCAGCGTATCGTTGTAAAGCGCCGAACCTTCGATCTGTTCGATGCCCGAAAGCGCATCGCCTTGCGCCCAGCCGCCGGTCCCCGCCGTACCATCGTTGGAAATGGCAACAGCAGCATTCGAATTGCGGTAATCCACAATGTCAAAGCCGATGCCGCCTTCGATCGCGTCCGCGCCAAGGCCCGTGGTAAAGGTATCGTCCCCCGCCCCGCCATCCAGCGTATCATTGCCCGCGCCACCAAACAGCGTGTCATTGCCGGTCCCGGCCGTAACATTGGCCCCGCTATCATGCGCCGTGATCCGGTCAGATTGCGCCGATCCGATAACCCGCTCGATGTTGAACAGCCTGTCACCTGCCGCATCGCCGCCCGTACCAAAGCTGCCATCCAGATAGATGTTCATGCCGCTGGTCGTGCTCAGCGAATAATCAACGACGTCAAGGCCCTGGCCACCGTCAAAAATGTCGGCCCCGCCATTGGAAATGAAGGTATCGTTGCCCTGCCCGCCTTCGAAAGTCTCGTCCGCTGCGCTGCCTTCAAACACGTCGCTATGGGCAGAACCCACAATGCGTTCCACGCCCGACATCGTATCGCCCTGCGCATCGCCGCCGGTTGAAACGCCCGCCGTGCGGATCGTGATGGCCGAAGCGCTCGCAGCGTAATCGGCGGTATCAAAGCCGATGCCGCCCACCAGAATATCCGCGCCCATGCCGCCGGTCAGCCGGTCATCGCCGCTTCCGCCCACCAGCGTATCATCGCCCGTGCTGCCGATCAGCGTATCATCGCCGTCAAATCCGTCAAAGTTGGCAACAGCCGCGCCCGCGATCAGCGCGTCCGCGCCAATCGAGCCGACGAATTGCTCGATACCGATGAACGTATCGCCCTGCGCATCGCCGCCCGATGCAACCCCGGTGCCAAGGTTGATCGCAATGCCAATGGCAGAATCCGAATAGGTAACGGTATCAAAGCCCGCACCACCATCCAGCACAT
>CAZSTP010000003.1:0-42026 GCA_964609325.1 uncultured Novosphingobium sp.
GGCCCGAGGGCGCATCTTACGTCGTGCGGATGAAATCGCCGCGTGAAGGCGAGACCGTGATCGCCGATCAGGTCCAGGGGTCGATCACGGTTCAGAACAGCGAACTGGACGATTTCATCGTGCTGCGATCCGATGGCACACCGACTTACATGTTGGCCGTGGTGGTGGACGATCACGACATGGGCGTCACCCACGTGATCCGCGGCGATGACCATATCAACAACGCGTTCCGCCAGTTGGTGGTCATTCGCGCCATGAACAGCATTGATGGTGCATGGCCCGACCCGGTCTATGCCCATATACCGCTGATCCACGGTGCCGATGGAGCCAAGCTCTCCAAACGCCATGGTGCGTTGGGTGTGGATGCCTATCGCGACGACATGGGCCTGCTGCCCGAAGCCGTGATCAATTACCTGCTTCGGCTCGGCTGGGGCCATGGCGACGAGGAAATCATCAGCCGTGATCAGGCGGTGGAATGGTTCGATATCGTCGATGTCAACAAAGGGGCTTCACGGTTCGACATCAAGAAATTGCTGAACCTCAACGGGCATTATATCCGGGAGGCGGATGATGCGCGCCTTGCCGGTTTGGTGGCAGAGCGGCTTGGTGCATTGGTTCCCGAATTCTCGGCGGAAACGGGGATGGAATTGCTCGCCCGTGCCATGCCGGTGCTCAAAGTGCGTGCGGCCGATCTTAACGAATTGGCGCAAGGAGCAGTGTTCCTGTTTGCGCAGCGCCCGTTGCCGATGGTTGAAAAGGCCGCTGCACTTCTGACCGATGAGGTCCGGACACTGCTAGGCAAGCTTACATCCGTGCTTGAAGCTGAAAACGGCTGGACAACCGAAAGTCTCGAGGCCACGGTAAAACAAATGGCTGAGGAGTTAGGGATAGGTCTGGGCAAAATTGCCCAACCGTTGCGCGCAAGCTTGACGGGACAGACTACCTCACCTGGAATTTTCGACGTATTGGCACTGCTCGGCAAAGACGAATCGCTGGCGCGTATTCGCGACCATGCAGCTTGACCGGTGCAGGGTATTGACATGAATTGGAACAGGAGGGCTAAGGCGTGAGCGAAAACAAGGCTTCTATGACCGCTGGCGGCAAAACCATCGAGATGCCGGTAACCAGCGGAACAATCGGTCCCGATGTGATCGATATCCGCAAGCTCTATGCCCAGACGGGCATGTTTACTTACGATCCCGGCTTCACGTCGACGGCAAGCTGCGATTCCGCAATTACCTATATCGATGGTGACGAAGGCGTGCTTCTGCACCGCGGTTATCCGATCGGGCAACTGGCCGAACACTCATCATTCATGGAAGTCAGCTATCTGTTGCTGAACGGCGAACTGCCAAGCTCGCAGGAATTGGCCGATTTCAGCCGCACGATCACCCGCCATACGATGCTGCACGAACAGCTTGCCACATTCTATCGTGGCTTCCGCCGTGACGCCCACCCGATGGCGATCATGTGCGGTGTCGTTGGCGCGCTTTCGGCGTTCTACCATGACAGCACCGACATTGCCGATCCGACGCATCGCAAGATCAGCTCGCACCGCCTGATCGCCAAGATGCCGACGATTGCTGCGATGGCATACAAGTATTCGGTCGGTCAGCCTTTCGTCTATCCGGACAACAAGCTGTCCTACACCGGCAACTTCCTGAAGATGACCTTCGGCGTCCCGGCAGAAGAGTATGAAGTGATCCCGGCCGTTGAAAAGGCGATGGACCGCATCTTCACGCTTCATGCCGATCACGAGCAGAACGCCTCGACCTCGACTGTGCGTCTGGCAGGGTCTTCGGGTGCGAACCCGTTTGCCTGTATCGCAGCGGGCATTGCCTGCCTGTGGGGACCGGCGCATGGTGGTGCGAACGAAGCCGCACTCAACATGCTCAAGGAAATCGGCACGCCCGATCGCATCCAGCACTATATCGATCGCGCCAAGGACAAGAACGATCCGTTCCGCCTGATGGGCTTCGGACATCGCGTCTACAAGAACTACGACCCCCGTGCGACCGTGATGCAGACGACTGTCCGCGAAGTGTTCGCTGCGCTTAACGTGCAGGACCCCCTGTTCGAAACCGCGCTGCGCCTTGAAGAAATCGCGCTTAGCGATCCTTACTTCGCAGAGAAAAAGCTGTTCCCGAACGTTGATTTCTATTCGGGTATCATCTTGTCGGCGATCGGCTTCCCGACCACGATGTTCACCGTGCTGTTCGCCCTTGCCCGCACCGTCGGCTGGGTGGCGCAGTGGAACGAAATGATCTCTGATCCAGGCCAGAAGATCGGTCGTCCGCGCCAGCTTTACACTGGCCCCACAGCACGTGACTATGTGCCGTTGAGCGAGCGTTGATCGCATTTTAAAGGACTGGCGGCGATGGCGATGCTTCTCAAGGTTTTCGGCATCGCCGCCGTTCTTGTTGGCCTATTGTGGATCGGTCAGGGAACAGGGCTGATCCTGTGGCCCGCCTCCAGCTTCATGCTGGCGCAAACTATCTGGGCTTACATTGGTTCAGGCTTGGCACTGTTGGGGGTTCTGGCAATCTGGCGTGGAACAAAGCGCCGTTGATCAGGCCATTGCAGCTTTCTGTGATGCGCTATCGGCTGGCAGGCTCAACATGAACTGCGCGCCGCCATTCTCAGCTGATCTGACCAGCAAATCACCCCCCATTGCGCGCGCCAACTTGCGCGAAATGTAGAGGCCGAGGCCACTGCCGCCATCACCGCTCCGGCCAAGCCTTTCAAACTTCTCAAATACTTTTCCAGCCTGCTCGGCTGTAAGTCCCTCGCCTTCGTCAGTCACTGTCAGCCAGGCGAATGGCCCCTCGCTGCCGACGCGAATACTCACGGTCGTATGGCCGGGCGTATAATGGATCGCGTTACCGATCAGATTGAGCAATATCTGCAAAACGCGGCGGAATTCGCCAATGGCTGGCGCACGCTCTTCGGTTGACGGCGTAGCAATCACAATCGAACGATTTTGCGCACGCATGCCCAGAATACCGGCGGCACGGCGGGCGCAGTCGGCCAGATCGATATGGTCTGGCGAGGGATCGAAGTTTGCGTCCTCTACCGTTTCAAGATCGGAAAGGTCCTCGATCAAGCCCAGAAGGTGCCGCCCGGCTTCTGCGATATCGCCAGCATAGCTCGCATATTGGTCAGACAACGGGCCAGCAAGGCGCGTACGGATGGTCTCGGCGTTTGCAACAATCCGGTTGATCGGTTGACGCAAGGCTGGCGCAAGATTGCGACCGAGCAACCCTTTAAAATCCGGTAATTGGGGTGCTGGGGCTGTTTCGGCCAAGCCGGTTGGCACAACCGTATCAGCCACCAGCAAAAGCTCGAACCCTCCAGAACGCAACGGTAGCAGCCGCGAACGCCAGGTACGGGGAGAGCCCGCTACATCGAGTTCGGCATCATCCAGTAGCCGCCAATGCAGCGGCTGGTGATGGTCACTGCCGCGCACAACCACCAGATCCGTCCAGTAACGGCCAAAGCCTTGTCGAAGGTTTATCGCGAATTCGGCCAGATCGCGGGCCTCGACCATGCCGGAGATAACACGCTGCTCGGCGTCAAGCACCACATGGGCTTCGGCCAGTTGTCGCAACAATGCCTCTGCCGCACCGCTTTCCTCGGCCTTCCAGGCATCGGCAGCCAATTTCCATTCCGTAATCTCGACGTTTGTGCCGTCTTCGTACGGCAGCACCAGCGCGCGAAACGACACGGGCTGGCGCTCATCTTCGAGCGTCAACAAGGCTGACAATGCAACGCCCGATGTGCGTACCTTGCGTACGAGAGCAAGCAACCCCGGCAACGCGATTGCCCCCGGAAAGCTGCCGCCCAAACGGACCTGCATCGCGGCAAGTGTCTCGTCTGCTGCGATCAGCCGGTCATCCCGGTCACATCGAGCGCGGATTGGCCCCGAAGCCGTCATAGGTTTGACACCGGCATCTCAGACGACCGTGCCGAATTGGGATTTGACCAGCAGGGCGGCCGCCCGGTCCGGACGCAGAGCAACAAGATCCTCAGGCAATGTCACATCGGGATGAAGCGCACAGAACGCGTCAACCAGTCCGTCCCTGCCCAATCCGGATGATACCAGCGACAGCGCAAGGCGGGGCATCTGGCTTTCCGTGGTGCACATGATCGCCGTCTCACGCGGAAGACCGGTGGCAAGGCCCAAAGCTGTCAGGAAGAGGGCAGCACCCGCATTCTGCAACGACAACGTGGCATTTGGGTTATTGCCGACTGCCGACACAGCATAAGTCAGAAGATCAAGCCGTGACGCTGTTTCAGCATGGACTTTGCGCAACGCAGCTTCAGCCAATTCAGCGGCGGCAACACCTGAAGGGTCGTCCGCGACGTAACTGTGCATCGTCATCAGTGCCATGTGATGCAAATCGCCCGGCAGTTCCGCCAGCGGGATCTGCATGCGGCGAATAGATTGCCCGAAGCGGGCTTGCGCCGCCAGCAGGTTCATCCCGCGCGCCGCCATATCGTGATCCGGCGAAGCGATGATGTCTTGCAACAACGGCGTCAGTACGGGATCTATGCCGACACGGCCATGCAGCCTGTCGGCAAGTTGCCATTCAACCGCCGACATATGCAAGTGGTTGAGCAAGGCCTGATTGCCCGCAAGAAGATCGACCAATCCGGGGCCGGCTTCGCGTGCCCAGGCCGCTGCGTCGTTATGCCCGGCGGCCTCGCCCAGTGCTTGCACCAATTGCCTGGCGATATCGCCTAACATACCACGGACCCGCGCGATAACCTCGTCGCTGAAGATCGAGCTATCGTCATTGCGCAACAAATGGCGCAGGATCGGTCCCATGTGGACCATGACCTGATCCGCATGAAACAAGTCATCTTGCAGCAACCTTTCGATCGCTGCGTTGTCGCTTTGGGTGTTTGCGCTCGATGCCATTCACACCCCTTAACCCCGAGTGGTTAACTGCGGGTTAGGCGAACCCTTTGATGCTGCGCCAAATCTGCGTTCATTCTGGGCAAATTGCAACGCCAGCAAACACGTACCGATCAAAGCGATCACTACCAAGCCGATCGTCGCGTCAAAAGGCATGAAAACGCTGCTCAAAGCCAGCGCAAAACCAACGGTCAGGCGATCTTCGAACGCGGCGGCCCAGCGTCTGTCCGGCAACGCGAGTGGCAGGAGGCGCAAGGCAAACATCAGCAGAACCGGCGCGAATGCAGAAAGTCCCCAGGGCGAAGCGGGCAATTCGCTACGCCAGGTGGCCAGAACGATGAAACCTGCGTCAATCAGCCAATGAAAAACATGGGAACTGCGCCGCGCAAAGCCCGATGCCAGCAACGAATCACGCTCAACTTGCGCAAGCAGGCTCGCGACCCGTTCGATCAGCCAGCCAACCCCCAAAAGCATAAAGCCCAAGGCATGATTGCCTAACCAGCCAAGCCCGCCGCCGAGCAAGCCGACCAAGCCGGCAGCAAGGCCGACAAGAGCTGGCCGCGTTCCAGCATGGAGCAGTGCGGGACCGAACCTGCGCACTATGGCGATGGCAAAAGCTTTGCCCAGCGATCCGGGCCCGCTACCGGCGCTTGCGGTATGCAAGCGAAGCCAGCGCTTCTCAGCCTCATGGGCATCGGCTTCATTTTGCACGATACTCCATCGGCCGTCTTCCAGTAGCGCGGCGGGCACACTGCGCTGGGTGATTCGGGCTTGGGTAACCAGACGCAATAGCGCCGACTGGACGTTCCATTCGGGCGGCAAATCCGCAAGGGCCGCAGCCATCCGCCCCGGAAAACGCATTGCCGCGGCGAACGCGTGGTTAATGTCGATCCGTTCAAACCCCAGCGGCAAAGCCAATTCAACCGGCAAAGTCAGCAAAACCGGTCCTGCGTCCAAATGCTCGCGCAGAGCTTCGGGCATTGCCAGCAGACCGTCACCCAGCACAACCACATCGTCTTCTGGATGGATCAATGGCGCCAGGGCGCGGGCCGTAGCCACAACATGAAACTGCGCTTGCCCGGCCTCGACAACGTGTTGCAACCCGACCAGTTCACCGCTGAGGCCTTCAGCCATGACCACGATACGTTTGCAGCCCAAAGACAGCGCAAAACCGATCTGGTGGCGCAACACCGAGCGCCCGCCAATTGGCAGGTATCCACGCAGCCTGCCCGGATCATCTCCTGCGGCCTCAATCAACGATAATACTGCGACCCGCAAAAAGCTCTGCCTCCGATTGATCCATCGTAGGGGCTGGCGCGCCTGCTGCCAAGCATGGCAATGGAAATGTGCCTAAGTAAACGCACGCGCCATCAAGGTGTGACGGTCAAATCCTGAAGCATCTGGTGCAAACGGCGCAAAACGGCCCGATCGCCTGGCACGGTATCCAGCGCCTCTTCAGCCAGCGCCAGCAATCCATCGGCGTGAAAGCTTGCGGCAAGGCCTTTCAATCGCATCGCTGCGACTTGCCAGTTCCCGTCGCAGCGGGAGCGTCCCAGCAAATCGATCTGCCGCTCGGCGCTTTCGATAAATGCCGCACGCAATTCGCTGACAAGCTCCGGGTCATACCCCGCAGCAGCAGCCAGATTCGCGTCTAAAGATCCACCTTCATAGGCCATATGGAAGCGCTACGGGCCGAAGTGTTAAGGTGGGGTTTAAAACTTGAATGAAATCGTGATAGTCTGCGCTTCATGAGCGGGGGAACACGGATAATTCCGATCGATGGCGCCGAATTGGACGCCGGTCATGCCGAGGCATTTGCCGACACCGTCTTTGACGGGGAGGCTGCTGCGTCTTGGGACGTTGAGGATGAAGGCGCCGGGGATCTGCCAAGCAAAGATCGTAGCTGGATCTCGCCTGTTTTGGCCGCGTTGGTGATTGCCGGTTGGACAGGCTTCTTTGCGTGGTCCATCATCCTGCCTTCAAACAGCAGACATGTTCCCCAGCAATGGGCCCCTTGGATATCGCAATGGGCAGGCCCTGTTCTGGTCGTGCTGCTGGCCCTGCTGCTCACGATGCGCACCAGCAAGCGTGAGGCGGGACGTTTTGTTGAAGTCTCGCTTTCATTGGCCCGTGAATCTGCCGATCTCGAAAAGCGGCTGCTCAGCATCAATACCGAACTCTCCCTCGCGCGCGATTTTATTGCGGCACAAAGCCGTGATCTCGAATCGCTGGGCCGGATCGCCGTTGATCGCCTGTCAGGCAGCGCCGCCAAGCTGGAAGAGCTTTTCACGTTCAACCGGCAGCGCGTCGACCAGATCAGTGACGTCTCGGCAAGCGCTTTGGAAAACATGGAAAAGTTGCGCGGGCAGCTTCCGGTCATCGCCAATTCGGCCAAGGATGTGACCAATAGCATCGGCAATGCCGGACGGACGGCGCATTTGCAGCTTGAAGAAATGGTATCGGGCTTCCAGCGGCTGAATGACTTCGGTCTGGCCAGTGAGCGTCAGGTCACAACTGTCCGGGAACGCGTTCAGGCCTCGCTTGATCAATTTGCGCGTGCAAGTGAAGAACTGGCGAAATTGGCCGAAGGCAGGTTTGAGGCTCTATCGGCGCGAAGCACCGATCATGCGGCGGCAATGGCGCAAACCGAACAGGCCGCGCTGGCCGCATGGCACGAACGGACAGACACGCATGCGTCCACGTTGCGCGCCGCGCTGACGCAACTTGGCCAAGAGCATGAGGCCTTGCTAACAGCATCCGCCAAGCGTCTGGCGCAGTTCGAGGAAACCGCCAGTTCGGTTACAGCCATGCTGGAAGGACAAGCCCGCGATCTTGATGAGCATCTTGCCGACCGTCGTGCTGCCACAGAAGTGGCTGCGGCTGAGCAGCAAAGCGCTCTTGAACAACACTTGAACGCAATTGACAGTGCCATTGCGCAACGCCGCTCGGTGATGGAACAAGCCACTACCGAAGCTGCCGGAGCGCTTGTTGCAAAACTGGCAGAAGTTGATCAAACCATTGAGACCCAACGCAAAAAGCAGTTGGCTGAAATTGCCAGACTCGCCAAAATCTGTGACGAAATAAGCAACAAAGTCAATCACTTGTCAGGGACTCTTCGCAACTCTGGCGAGGAAGGTAGCAAGGCAGTTGGCGCAGTTGAGAAGTCCATTGCCGATATCAACACAATGCTCGCGGATATGCGGCGCGCGGTGGCTGGCACGGATTCACAGATCGAAAATCTCACAGATTCGGCTGTGCGCCTGCTTGAGATCATTCAGGCCGGTAGCGACCACACCCGGACGCAAATGCCGGAAGCGCTGCGCAGCACGGAAGCGGGGCTCCAAGGGCTGGAAAATCGCGTATTCACATTGCGTGATACCTTGCGCGAAGCCGGCGACGGTGGACGTCTCCTGTCCGAGAGTGTCGGAGGAGTGCAAGGCAAAGTATCCAAAACACTCAAAGATTTGCAAAATGCGCAATCAACTTTGGCCGAGGCCAAGCAAGATAGCGCCGCCCTGGCGGAACAGATCGAACAGCGGCTCAGTGGCGCTATTGCAAGTCTTTCGGATGCAGTGGACAAAACCAGTACGGATTTGCGCGCCAATACTGCCTCAGAAATTGAGGCATTGGCAGAACAACTGGGCGAGGAAAGCAGCGCGGCGATCAACCGCGTTCTGCAAGGCAGGGCCGCCGAACTTGTCGAACGACTGGAACAGGCGATTGATGCTGCCGCTTCCTCTAGCCGTGAAACAGCCATCCAGATGCGCGACCAGTTGACACTGGTTGACGAACTTGCCGGCAATCTGGAAGCCCGCGTCAACCGGGCACGCGAACGCGCAGAGGAACAGGTGGACAATGATTTTGCCCGCCGGGCCGCGCTCATCACCGATTCCCTGAACTCGACCTCCATCGATATTGCAAAGGCGCTGTCGGCAGACGTTTCGGAAACGGCATGGGCCTCGTATCTGCGCGGGGATCGCGGCATCTTCACCCGCCGGGCCGTCACGCTGCTGGAAACGTCCGAGGCCAAAGCGGTGCAAGCGCACTATGAAGCGGAAAGCGAATTCCGCGAACATGTGAACCGCTACATCCACGACTTTGAAGCGATGTTGCGCCAATTGCTTTCCACACGCGATGGCAATGCGCTTGGCGTCACGCTGCTATCGTCTGACATGGGCAAGCTTTACATTGCGCTGGCACAAGGGATCGAGCGGCTGCGGACCTGATGCGCCTGAGGCCTATAGACCTAATGAAAATCGCGTGATTTCGGGATAATCCGCACATCGCGCGGGTGCGCACGCATATTGGTGGCGACATCCGGCTTTGGGCGATTGCATAAGTCGGCCCGCGCGATTTGCGGAACAAGGCATTCGGCATCGGACAGCGCATCAAGACTGGCGCTGGCATCGGTCAAATGCGTGGCGATCACGTGGATCACCTCGTCGTCATATTCAACCCGCCCGCGCACTTCCATCAGCCGCGAGCCCATGATCACCTTGCGCTGCTTTTCCATCAGGTCCGGCCAGATCACCAGATTGACGACACCGGTTTCATCCTCAAGCGTGATGAAGCAGACCCCCTTGGCGCTCCCGGGCCGCTGGCGAACCAACACCACGCCTGCCACTTGCACATTGGCGCGGACTTTGTGGTTGCGAAGATCGGCAGCGCGGACGAAACCACGATCCCCCAACCCTGCGCGCAAGAACGCCAATGGATGCGCCTTCAATGACAGGCGATGCGTCTGGTAATCGGCCACAACCTCTTCCGACAGCGGCATCACCGGCAACACCGCCCTCACCCGCTCCTCACCCTCGGACCGCGCCGTAGCAGCCGCAAACAGCGGCAATTCCCGGGCAGCCACAAGGCTGCGCGCATCCCACAACGCCTGCCTGCGCGAAAGATCAAGCGAACCAAACGCATCGGCAGCGGCTAGCCGCTCTACCAGCGCAGGTGAAAGACAGGCGCTGTCCTTTAATGCGCCAACATCGCGAAATAGCCCCTGCTCTGCCCGCGCCGCAACCAGCATCGCGGCTGCATGTTCGGGAAAGCCATCGACTTGCCGCAACCCGAGCCGCAACGCCCGCCCACCCTGCTCCAGCGTGCAGTCCCACTCCGAAAGGTTCACATCCACCGGCAGCACCACAACGCCATGCTGTGCCGCATCGCGAACAATCTGCGCAGGAGCGTAAAAGCCCATCGGTTGCGAATTGAGCAGTCCGCAAGCAAAGGCTGCCGGATAGTGGCACTTCAACCACGACGAGACATAGACCAGATGCGCGAAGCTGGCGGAATGGCTTTCGGGGAAGCCATATTCGCCAAAACCCTTGATCTGGTTGAAACAGCGCGCCGCAAAATCAGGATCATAGCCGCGCTGGACCATGCGCCCCACCATCATGTCTTCCAATTCATGGACCATCCCGCGTGACCGGAAAGTGGCCATCGCCTTGCGCAAGCGATTGGCTTCAAGGCTGGAGAACTTGGCCGCATCCAGCGCGATTTTCATCGCTTGCTCCTGAAAGATCGGCACGCCCAGCGTTCGCGCAAGGATCGAGGTCAATTCATCGGGTGGCCCATGTTCCGGCCCCGGCGCGGGTATCTCCACCCGCTCCTCCCCCCGCCGCCGCTTCAGATAGGGATGCACCATATCGCCCTGGATCGGGCCGGGCCGCACGATAGCCACCTCGATCACCAGATCATAGAAACAGCGCGGGCGCAGACGCGGCAGCATGTTCATCTGCGCACGGCTCTCCACCTGAAACACGCCGAGCGAATCCCCCTTGCACAGCATGTCGTAAACCGCCGGATCTTCGCGTGGAACCGTCGCCAGCGTCAGTTCGCGGCCATGATGCGCGCCCAGCAGATCGAGGCATTTGCGAATACAGGTGAGCATGCCCAAGGCCAGCACATCCACCTTGAGAATGCCCAGGGCCTCAATATCGTCCTTGTCCCATTCGATAAAACTGCGGTCCGCCATCGCACCATTGCCAATGGGGACGGTCTCGGTAAGGGGGCCTTGGGTGAGGATAAATCCTCCCACGTGCTGTGACAAATGCCTTGGCATTCCAATCATCTGTTCAGCCAACTTGAGAACACGCCGCAAGTGTGGGTCCATCTCGTTCAACCCGCTTTGCGCAACATTGCGCTCCCCCACCTCATGGCCCCAACTGCCCCAGACAGTGCGGGCAAGCGCGCCTGTAACGTCTTCGGATAGGCCCATCGCCTTGCCCACCTCACGGATTGCCATGCGCGGGCGGTAATGGATCACCGTCGCGCACAGGCCTGCACGATGACGACCATAGCGGCGGTAGATGTACTGGATGACTTCCTCGCGCCGCTCATGCTCGAAATCGACATCGATATCGGGCGGTTCCTTGCGCTCTTCCGAGATAAAGCGATCAAACAGCAGGGCATGTTTCGCCGGATCAACCGACGTGATGCCAAGGCAGAAACACACCGCCGAATTGGCAGCAGACCCGCGCCCTTGGCACAAAATCGGTGGATCACAGTTCCGAGCAAAATCAACGATATCCTTGATAGTCAGAAAGTAGGTTGCGAGGTTGAGCTTTCCGATCAGATCGAGTTCACGCCGCAGCGTTGTGGCAACACTATCAGGCACGCCTTCGGGATAGCGTTCATCCGCCCCATGCCATGTCTGCACTTCCAGCCAGTCCTGCGGCTCCTGACCATCCGGGCAAATCTCCTCCGGATATTCATACCGCAATTCGCTCAAATTAAAGCGACACGCATCGGCCAGTTCCCGTGCCGCGTGGATCGCATGGGGCCAGCGCTGGAACAGCCGCACCATTTCATCGGGTGATTTCAAGTACCTCTCGGCATTGGGCTCCAGCAACAGCCCCGCAGCGGCGACCGTCGTCTTGTGGCGGATGGCGGTCATCACGTCTTGCAGCGGACGGCGCTCTGCCGCGCTATAGAGCACATCATTCGTCGCCAGCAGGGCCACGCCACACGCTTGCGCAAGTGCATTCAACCGCTCAATCCGCACGATATCGTCACCTGTGTGGAGGTAACTTGCTGCCAAGTGGCCAAGCGTTGGTAACCTGTGGACAAGGTGGGGGAGAAGTTCGGGAAAAGGCAGGGATTGGCTGTGGAACTCCGGTGGAGAAAGGCTTGGTTCCTGCCCCGGAAAAGCTACCACATTGCTTTCAATATCCAGCGTAAATACTTGATTCAAATCACGTGGCGGCAAAAGGATCAGATGGATACCTGCGGCGTGGGCAGCCAGCATCGCCAAATCGATCTCGCACACGCCTTTGGCCTGCCAGGTGCCATCAAGCCGCGCCATTCGCCCTGCCGAAATCAGGCTGCACAAGCGTCCATAGGCAGCGCGATCTGCCGGGTAGGCAAGGAACGCCAGCCCTTCAACCGTCTCGATCCGGCAGCCGATGACCGGGCGCAATTGCGCGGCTTCTGCCTCGGTGTGCAGCCGGACAATCCCCGCCAGCGTGTTCACATCAGCAATGCCGATAGCATCATAGCCCAGACGGCGGGCCTCGGTGACAAGATCAATGGCATCGGACGCGCCGCGCAAGAAGGAAAAGCAACTGGCAAGGCCAAGCTCGACAAAAGCGGCGCGTGATGGCGCTACACCTTCAAAAGGCCCAACATGGCGACGTTCAGGGGTAAGCGGTGGGTCGGGCATCGCTCAGCGCGAAAGTTCTGACACCCGCGCAGCTACGCGATGCAAGTCATTGGCAAACTTCTGTTCTTCTTCAATACGCCCATGATCTTCAAGCCGCAGTAGATAGCTAGGATGCGTGGTGATCCACAATTCGCTGCCATCGTCCAGCAGGTGCGGCGAGCCGCGCTCCTTCTGCACACTCACCGTCCGGCCAAGCAAGCTGCGCGCCGCGCTGGCCCCCAGTGCCAGCACGATACGCGGGCGCACCAGCGCGCGTTCGCCATCAAGCCACCAGCGGCAAACATCAATTTCCTTGGCGGTCGGGTTCTGATGCAGCCGCTGCTTGCCACGCGGCGTGAATTTGAAGTGCTTCACCGCATTGGTCACGTAAGCCTTTTCAATCGCAATTCCGGCATCTTGAAGGTGCGCGCGTAACAACTGGCCGGCAGGGCCGATGAACGGACGCCTCTGCTGCTCCTCGGTATCGCCGGGTTGTTCGCCGACAATCATCAGAACGGGCGTCTGTGGCCCCTCACCCATCACGCTGTTCGTGCCCGCGCAGCCAATTGCACAGCGGCGGCAAGACTGGACGGCCACGGCCATGCCGGCAAGTGTGGCGGGGCGTTCGCCCAAGTCCTGGGCACCTGCCTCAACCATACGCGCTTCCCGCGCTTGCGCCCCGGCGATCAATTCGGGGATCAGCGCAGTTTCCGGCATGTTCTTCCAGTATCTGCGCGGCATTTCCTTCAGCATCGCCCCCACTTTCAGACGGGCGGGATTGAAGGTCGACGCATAGTATTGGCGCCATAACGCCTCGACCGGATCGCCTGCCGGGGCATCAGCGCGAGTGGCAGGCGGGCCTTCCTGCAAGCTTTCGCCGTCCCAATGCATGCTGCCGCGCGGGGTCAGGATCGACCAGCGCATCGTGGTGAAACGGCGCACGAAGAAGGCAGCATTGGACCGCACAATGTGATGGTCAGGCTCAAACCATGCGACATAGCGTTCACCGTCAGCTTCTTCGATCACGCGAAAGCGCACGAAGGCGCGCATCTTGTGAATATCGCGCCGCACCTGACGGGCCAGTTCATCAATGCTGCGCACATCACAATCGGCCTTGTCCTCCATCAGGCGCGGCTTGACCTGCGACCGCCAAAGCAGACGATACAGCAAAGAAAAGCGCTTAGAATCAGAGTGAAGGATCGCACTCTTGGCATATTGCACGAAATCGCGTGAAGCACGCGGCGGTGGTGCGTCAGCAGGAGGAGCAGGCAAGCGTCGCTCCCCTTGCGCGAACAGATCGGTGCTGTGATCTGCAGGTGAATCCCATACGATCCGGTCCGGCGGCACATCGGCCTGGATCAGCCGCCGCGCCGCATCACGCCAGCCATCGAAATCATCCGGAGCCGCCAGCGACACGCAGAACGCCTCCGCCGAATGCATCGCGCGAAACGGCGTCATGACGCGAACAGTTCCAGTTGCTCGGACTTTCTGGGCGCGATCAGGTTTTGCAGATCAGCACGATCGGTCAGCAGGACCGGTCGCCAGTCCCCGGCGATGATGAACGGGCGGACTTTAGCGACCGAGACAGTCAACTTGCCCACATCTTCAAGCCGCAAGCGGCGCTGACGCCTTGCCGCGATAATCGCATTGACCGCCCGCACGCCAAGGCCGGGCACGCGCAACAAGCGTTCACGCGGGGCATGGTTGACGTCTACCGGGAAATCGGCGCGAAATTGCAGTGCCCATGCCAGCTTGGGATCGATATCCAGCGGCAACATGCCGTCTGCGCCTGCCGCCTGCTGCACTTCATGCGGGGCATAGCCATAGAAGCGCATCAGCCAATCGGACTGGTACAGTCGGTGTTCGCGCATCAGTGGCGGGCGCTTTAAGGGCAGCACCGCGCTGGCATCGGGGATCGGGCTGAATGCGGAATAATAGACCCGGCGCAGGCCGAAATTTCCGTAAAGCGTGCTGGCGCGGCCAACGATATCGGCATCGGTTGCAGCATCAGCACCGACGATCATCTGGGTGGACTGGCCAGCGGGTGCGAATTTCGGGGCATGGCGAAAGCGTTTTCGGGCGTCCTTGGCCTCGATGATGGAATCCTTGAGCGATGACATCGCCCCCTCGATCTGCGTGGCCGATTTATCGGGCGCGAGGCGAGTGAGCCCCGCAACGGTTGGCAGTTCGACATTGATCGAGACACGATCGGCATAGAGTCCGGCGCGGGCAACCAGTTCGGGATCAGCCTCGGGGATCGTCTTGAGGTGGATATAGCCCCGAAAATCGTGCTCTTCCCGCAAGATACGCGCGACTTCTATCAATTGTTCCATCGTGTGGCTGGAACTTTTGACGATGCCTGAGGAGAGGAACAGTCCCTCGATATAATTGCGGCGATAGAACGACAGCGTCAGATCAACCACTTCCTGCGGGGTAAAGCGGGCGCGGCGGGTGTTCGAGCTTTTGCGGTTGATGCAGTAGTGGCAATCAAACACGCAGTGATTGGTCAACAGGATCTTGAGCAGCGAAATGCAGCGCCCGTCAGGGGCGTAAGCATGGCAAATGCCCATGCCCTCGGTTGATCCGATGCCCTTGCCACCTTTGCTGTTGCGCTTGGTCGTGCCAGACGACGCGCACGATGCATCGTACTTGGCGGCATCGGCAAGTATCTCAAGACGTTCAAGAATTGTCTTTTGGGCAGGCAGGGTTGGTTGCGACATTTGTTCTTTATATGTTCTTTCTCCAGCATATGCCACCCCGAACCTGTGGACAGGTGGGGATCATGCGAACAATCCCTGGATGAACCATTCAGGAGCACCGCCGCGCCCGTCACCGATCACGCCGTGACGGTAGATCCAATAGCGGCGGCCGGTAACGTCTTCGATGCGGTAATAATCGCGCAGGCGCACGGTGGAGCGTTCACGCCACCATTCAGGCGCGATCCGTTCAGGCCCTTCGGCGCGGGCGATTTCATGGACTTCACCGCGCCAGCGGAAACGGCGGGGCAGGCCGTCAGGGGTTTCATAAATGACCGCAACCGATTCCGCCTTATCCAGTAATTTCAGCGGCCTGTGATGAAAAGCCAATTCTTCTTGTGAAGTTGGCATATCCGCCAAAGGCGTCTGCCACCGCTGCGCGCGTTCGGGCAAGTGGCTGGCATAAGGGACCGGACGGCGCACGGCTTCAGGGCCGAGACGCACTGTCAGCCGGTCAATACAAGCGGCCAGACTGGTGCCATGGCGTTCGGCGGCGGCATCGAGTTGTGCTTGTGCCAGCGCCAGCGGTTCGGTCCACGAGGCGCGCAGTCGCACCAGTTCGATGCCGAAACCTACATCCACATCATCAAGACGGGTGGCGAACAGGCGGCATATGTGGGCGCAATCACGCGTGGCGGTGGCCATTTCAAGGCGGCGCACGGCCAGATCGCCATCCACTTTCCACATCCCCAGTTCAAGCCGCCGTGCCCCCTGCCCCAAAGCTTCGAGCAGCCGCGCCATATCACCCGCCAGATCGGCCACGACCTGATCGAGCAGCGTGCGGTGGCGGATCGGTTCCATCAGGCGGCGCTGGACGAGAGGTGCGGTAACGCTGATCACCGGCAACAGCGGTTCGGGCAAGCGGCCCAGCAATTGATCAAGCCGGAGCAGCGGATTGGACGCTGCCGAACGGCGGTTGCGGAAGCGCCGTGCCAAGGCATCGCGGGCAAGCCCGTGCAGATCGCCAAGACGCTTGAGGCCAAGACGGCGCAGCAGCAGGATCACGTCATCATCAAGCCGCAATGCGGCTGCGGGCAAATCGCCCAGATGCATCAGCGGATCGTCAGCGGGCGCGATGATCGCAGCGTCTGGTCCGAAATGCGCCAGCGCCCATGCCGCGCCTGCGGTGGGGGCGAGCGCTGCGCGGATGCCAAGGCCGCGGCGGGTGAAGGCATGGAGGGCATCGGCCAGTAGCGCACGCTCCCCACCGAACAGATGTGCAACGCCGGTCGTGTCGATCAGCAAGCCATCGGGCGGATCGAGCGCGCTCCACGGCCCCCAACGCTGCGACCACAGCGCAAGGCTTTCCAGCAAGGCAAGATCGCCTGCCGGATCGGCCGGACGCACGCCGAGCGCGGGACAGAGTGTGCGCGCATCGGCAAGCCGCATGGCAGGCACAGCACCTGCGCGCTGTGCTGCATGGTTGGCAGCGGCAATGCGCGGTCCGTGCGCGGTATCTTCGATCAGGGCGAGCGGTTCGGCGTCCGCCCCCTCCCCTCGTGCAAGACCTTCAGATAGCCGCCAACGATCGATCGCCAGCCCCGTGCACCAGATCGCCATGATCCGGCGCGGCGGGGTGGGTGTAAGGTTGTGCAACGAGGGCGGGACCGTCATCGCGCAAAATCCATTTTCCGGGTTGGTAGGTGTGGGCGCGGAACAATTCGGCCGCCCAGGTGGTGGCGCCGGGCGCATGGGCGTTCCAGTGTGGAGACGGTGAAGGCGCAGCCTCAACCCGCCAGCGCATTCTGGATGCGCCAAGATCGTGTCTGGCATCGAGCCGGATCAGCCAGAGCGGGACGCCGTGTTTTTCAGCGGCAAGGCCAAGGCGGCGTGAGGCGGTGAAATCAAGCGCGCGCGGGTTACCGGCGATCTCTCCGATCACGAAAGCCAGATCGCGGCAGCGCAAGCCTTCTTCCAGTGCGAACAGCGCGTCTTCGGGCGTCGTGGCGGCAACGTGGATCAGGCGGTGGCGTATTTCTGCCGGAAGGCCGGGCAGATAGGGCCGCCCGGACAAGCGCAGCGCGGCCTTATCCTGCACCCACAGGAACGGGCGATGATCGGGCGTATCAGCCGCAGGATCGGGCACCGCCATGCGCAAGCCATCTTGCGCCAGAGCGAGCGCCAGACCGGCTCCTGCTGCATCGCGGCCAGAGGCGAACAGTTCTGCCAGCGCGCAACCCGTGGCAAGGCCGGGGCGCCAGCGCGGGGTGCGTTCACTTGCCCCGATGCCGCGGACAAGGCCGGGAGCGAGGTGAACAGGATCAACAATCGGGGCAAGTTCCGGCATACGAATCATTCCTTGTGTTCTTATTATGTTCTTATTTTCGGAACACGCAATCCACTTTGCCCGCAGCGTGTGTGCACAACCTTGGGGAGAAAGGCTGGAAGGTTTGGGGATAGCTTGGGGGGAACATCCCCCGTACCGGGCCGTTCAATGATCAAATATCAGACGCGAAAGGCAAATTTGCGATGAAATACGATCAAGGCAATCCTGAAGAGCTTCGTGAAAAATTCTGGAAGGCGATGGCCTCGTCCCCTTACGTCATGCTTCAGCTTGATGCTGATCCCGATACCGCAGCACCAATGACGGCCCAACTCGACAAGGACGCAAGTAGCGCAATCTGGTTCTTCACCTCGCGCGACAACCGCTTTGCCGAGATGGGCGGTGCCACTGCCACATTCTCGTCCAAGGGACACGACGTGTTCGCCCGCTTCCACGGCATGTTGACCGAGGAAACCGACCGGACACTGCTGGACAAGCACTGGAACAACTTTGTCGCGGCATGGTTTCCCGGTGGCAAGGACGCACCGAACGTACTGTTCCTGCGCATGGACCTGGGCGACGCCTCGATCTGGGCCGGCGATCTTGGCATCATCGGCACTGCCAAAATGGCCTTGGGGATGGACGTTACAAACGACGTCAAAGGCGGATTCACCGAAACCAATCTCTGATCCGGCGATCTGACACAAAAAGGGCCGCTCCTTTCGGGGCGGCCCTTTTTCATATTCCAGCGTCCAACCGATCAATCGATGGGCGGCACCGAGGTTGGCGGAGCATCGCTGTCCACCTCATGCACTTCAACCAGCCCACGGCCCACATGGCTGCGGCTGCGGCTGTAAGCGTAATAGACCACAAGACCGATTACCGCCCAGATCACGAACAACATCTGGCTTTTGGAATCGAGCTTGTAGAACAAGTACAAGCAGCCAAGGAACGCGAGCGGCGAGGTCAGGTAGATCGCCGGAGTGCGGAACGGACGATGACGGCCCGGTTCGCGGCGACGGATCACCAACACCGCAATCGAAACCGCAGCGAACGCAAACAGCGTCCCCGAGTTCGAAATGTTGGCGAGCAGACCGACCGGGAAGAACGCAGCAAACAGCGCCACAAAAATACCGGTAAGGATCGTGATCACGTGCGGCGTGTTATAGCGAGGGTGGATCTTGGAAAAAGCGGCGGGCAGCAAGCCGTCACGGCTCATCACGAAGAAGATGCGGGTCTGGCCGAACATCATCATCAGAATGACCGATGGCAGTGCGAGACCGGCGGCAAGGCCGATCAGATTGCCAACCTGTGGCCAACCGATTTCACGCAGCGTCCACGCCAGCGCTTCCTTTGAACAGACAACAGCCTGATCACCCATGGCGGCGCACCGGGCCGCAAGTTCCGCGCTGCCCGGCTCCATGCCGAGGCCATTGGCATCCAGCACCGGCTGCGCGCCGACCGAACCGATAACGCCTGATGCCACCAGCAGGTAGAAGATCGTGCAGATGCCAAGGCTGCCGATCAGACCGATTGGCATGTTGCGTTGTGGATTCTTGGTTTCCTCAGCCGCGGTCGAGACCGCATCGAAGCCGACATAGGCAAAGAAGATCGATGCAGCCGCAGCCCCGATTCCGCCAAAGCCCAAGGGCGCGAACGGTTCGAAGTTCTCCATCTTCATCACCGGCAACGCGAGCACACAGAACAATGTGAGCGCGGAAACCTTGATAGCCACCAGCACCGCGTTGACCGAGGCGCTTTCCTTGGTGCCGATCACCAGCAGCCAAGTAACAAGCCCCGCGATCAGCATCGCCGGAAGATTCACCAAGCCGCCATCATAAGGGCCGCGTACCAGCAGATCGGGGATATCCAAATTGAATGCATTCTCGATCAGGCCGACGACATAGCCGGACCAACCCACACTGACCGCCCCTGCGGCCACCGCATATTCGAGGATAAGGGCCCAGCCCACCATCCATGCGATCAGCTCCCCCATCACGGCATAGCTATAAGTATAAGCCGATCCGGAAACAGGAACCATCGACGCCATTTCAGCGTAGCATAGTGCGGCAACGGCACAGACGAACCCTGCAATGATAAAGCTGATCAACATGCCCGGGCCGGCTTTTTGCGCAGCTTCGGCCGTCAGCACGAAAATCCCGGTGCCGATAACGGCCCCAACCCCCAGCATTGTCAGCTGGAATGCCCCCAAAGAGCGATGCAACGCTTTCTTTTCTGCCGTAGCAAGAATAGCGTCGAGCGGCTTGACGCGACCAAACATGAATTTCTCCCGCATGGCTCCAAAGCGCCAATCCGCTTATGCGGTTGCTTCAGAAACCAGGTAATGGGCCGGAAGCTAGCGGGAACCGGATATCGCGCAAGCCATTTTTCCCCAAGATTACGTATAGGGCGCGTAACCTTGCGGCTTTGCGTTAACATAGTAGAAGCGGTGCCCAGCCTCACAAGGATGCCGATTGATGTCCACAACCTTCCAGCTCGACACTTCAACGAGCCGCGCGAACCCCACGCCAAGCCCGATGAAGCGCCTGACGATCCCTGCGATCCGCCAGCGCAAGAAGGACGGTGTCACCGCACAACCCATTGTTATGCTGACCGCTTATACCGCGCGGCAGGCCCAGTTGCTGGATGAACATTGCGATTTGCTGCTGGTCGGAGATTCGCTGGGCCAGGTGATTTACGGCCTGCCCTCCAGCGTGCCGGTCACGCTCGACATGATGGCAGCCCATGGCGCTGCGGTGGTGCGCGGGTCATTTCATGCCGCGGTTGTGGTCGATATGCCCTTCGGCAGTTATGAGGCTTCGCCGCAACAGGCTTTCGAAAGCGCGGCGCGACTGCTCAAGGAGACGGGCTGCGCGGCAGTGAAGCTTGAAGGCGGCGAGGCGATGGCGGAAACCGTCGCGTTCCTCACCGCACGCGGTATTCCGGTAATGGGCCATGTCGGGCTCACCCCGCAGGCGGTTAACGTACTGGGCGGCTACAATGCGCGCGGACGAACCGAAGCCGAAGCCGCCAAGATCATCGGCGATGCGCGTTCACTGTGCGATGCCGGTGCTTTTGCGATTGTGATCGAGGGCGTGGTCGAACCCATTGCCATTGCGATTACCCGGGCCGTTGCCTGCCCCACCATCGGCATCGGTGCATCGGCGCAGTGCGATGGACAAGTGCTGGTGACCGAAGACATGCTTGGCATGTTTGAACGCGTGCCGCGCTTTGTGAAGATCTATGAAAACATCGCCGGGACCATTTCAGGCGCGGCGGCGCTTTATGCCAGGGAAGTGCGCGAGCGTACGTTCCCCGGTCTTGAACAGACCTATCAGCCGAAGTAACGGCCTATCACCTCCGAACAGGGAATTTCAGTTTGCTGCTCCGCTTCTACAAAGGGTCCATCCTTTTCACACTGGTCTGTCTCGCGCTGGCTGCGGCCTATGGCTGGATGCAGACCGGCACGATGAGCGGGACGCTCTCGCTGCTGTGGATCGTGTTCGTCCTGTCGATCCTCGAAATCTCGCTGTCGTTCGATAACGCCGTGGTCAACGCAGCCGTGCTCGAAGACATGGACCAGGTTTGGCAAAAGCGCTTTCTGACATGGGGCATGATCATCGCCGTATTCGGCATGCGCATCGTGTTCCCGCTGGCGATTGTGGCCATTGCCGCAGGCCTTGGACCGATCGAGGCGCTGACGCTGTCGCTCAACGATCCCAAGCGATATGAGGAAATCGTCAGCAGCGCCCACACCGGCATTGCCGGGTTTGGCGGCGCATTTCTGGCGATGGTGGGCCTGTCGTTCTTTTTCGATGGCGAAAAGGAAGTGCACTGGATCCAATGGATCGAGGAAAAGCTGGCCGTTGTTTCCAACATCAAGGCCGCCGAAATCGCGCTATTGCTGCTGACGATCTATGGCATTTCGCTGACCCTGCCCGCTGATGATGCGCTGACGTTTGTCGTATCGGGCGTGTTGGGACTGGTCACCTTTATCGCGGTCGAAGCGCTCGGCACGATCCTTGAGATGCGGGACGAAGCGCAGAAGGCGGCGGGTCTTGTGGTGCGTTCGGGGCTTGGCGGCTTCCTGTACCTCAACGTGCTGGACGCATCGTTCAGCTTCGATGGCGTGATCGGCGCCTTTGCCCTTTCCAACAACATGGTGATCATCGCGCTGGGCCTGTCCATCGGCGCGATGTTCGTGCGTTCGATGACGATCATGCTGGTGCAGAAGGGTACGCTTTCGGAATACCGCTTTCTGGAACATGGCGCATTCTGGGCAATTATCGCGCTGGGGGCTATCATGCTGCTATCGGCACGCTATCACATCCCCGAAACAGTCACCGGCCTGATTGGTGCTGCGATGATCGGTTTGTCGCTGTGGTGGTCGGTCCGCCACAAGCGCCGCCATCCCGATGAGGAAATCGAAGCGGCTGTCCGCGCCGATTGATTGCAGGCAAAGCGCTGCCGCCCCGGATGGAGCGGCAGCGCGCTTCGATCAGCCCCGGCCTTTGAGCGAAGGGACAGGTGCTGGCGTTCCGAGGAAACGCGGCGCTGGTCCCGGCATCAGGAAGCCGTCTTCTTCAACAAATGTGCCACGCGCCACATTGTGCGGATGCTGTGGCGCTTCAAGCAGGCTCAGCACCGGGGCAAAGCAGATATCGGTGCCATCCATGATCGCGCACCATTCATCGCGGGTCTTGGTGAGAATCAGCGCTGTGATGCGGCTTTTGAGATGGGGCCAATTTGCGGAGTCCATCTGCTGCGCGAACTCAGGATCTCCGCTCAACCCGGTCTTTTCCAGCAGCAGGGTGTAGAACTGCGGCTCGATCGATCCGAGCGAGATGTATTTGCCATCGCTGGTTTCGTAGGTGTCATAGAAATGCGCGCCGCCATCGAGCAAGTTGACCCCACGTTCGTCCTTCCACGTGCCGTTGCCCAGGAAGGTATAAGTCATTGCGGAGAGGATCGCGGCACCATCGACCATCGCGCAGTCGATGACCTGGCCCTTGCCGGTGCGCTGGGCAGAAAACACTCCCGCCATCACGCCAAACGCCAGAACCATGCCGCCGCCGCCGAAATCGCCAACGAGGTTGACCGGGAACTGCGGCTTGCCGCCAGCCTGACCGAAACTGTGCAATGCGCCTGATAGTGCGATGTAATTGATATCATGCCCGGCCAGCGGAGCCATCGGGCCATCCTGACCCCAACCGGTCATGCGGCCATAGACAAGCTTGGGGTTGTCAGCCAGCAGCACATCGGGACCAAGCCCCAACCGCTCCATCACGCCCGGGCGGAAGCCTTCGATGATCGCATCAGCGCCTTTCACCAGTTCCCTGATATGCGCGATGGCTGCGGGGTCTTTGAGATTGAGCTCCAGCAGCTCGCGGTTGCGGTTGAGGATATCGCGCTCACCACTATCGCCAACACGCTCTGCCAGTGAAGGACGCTCGATACGGATCACGCGCGCGCCATGGTCGGCCAGCATCATTCCGGCAAAAGGCGCGGGGCCCAACCCTGCGAATTCCAGTACCGTCAGCCCTTCGAGTGCGCCTGCCATGCCAAAACCTCCACCATTAATCGAATGATTGACGGGGGATTAGTCACGCGGCCCTGCCCTGTCGAGGGGACATTTCACGATGGATTGCGCAAAGCCCGCGCTTGCAACACCGCTTCGATCCGGGCAGCGCCATCCAGATCGCCCAATGCCTTGCGGCCATAGGCCAAGAGCTTGAGCGCTTGGGGATTGCCGGGGTTCTGCCGCAAAAAGCGCGCAACTATCGCATTGGCATCAGCGGGACGGCCAAGCGCGCGCATCGCGTGATCTATCCGCAGCAAGGTGGGCAGATTGAACCGGATCATGGCCGCACGGCCATACATGTCCAGCGCCCCCAGCTTATCCCCCAGCGCCATGCGCGTATCGCCCGATAGCAGCCAGGCATCCACCGCACCGGGATTGGCCAGCCGCAGACGGTCTGCCACCGCTTTGGCGCGTTGCCCCTCGCCTGCACCGATCAGCCCGCGAATGTAGGGCACGGTGTTGCCGGCAAAGTTCGGCGCATCGGCGTAGCTAATCGCGAGCGCGCCCAAAGGCTGCGCGGGAGGAATGGGTTGCGCGGCCCGGTCTCCTGCCACCTTGGCCCGCGTGAGCATGGCTGCCCCTTCGGCTTTCCGGCCCGTCGCCAACAGCGCCTGTCCGGTACTTTCCAGCAAATAGGACGGCGCAAAGCCTGCCTTTGCCCACAAGCCCGCCGCCTCGACCGCCTCGGCATTGAGGCCCTGTTGCCGAAGCGCGCGGACAAAAAGCATACGGGCTTGCAGGTTATCGGGCTGCATTCGCACCAGCCGGTTGAAATGCCCGACCGCCAGATTGCCGTTGCCCGCACGATATTCCAGAATGCCGTTCAGCAGCACCACCGCCGGCACATCGCGCAGGGCCGTGCCGGTTTGCTGGAGGATCTTGCGCGCCAGTGTGGTCTGCCCTGCCCTCGCCGCCAGAACGGCCTGCAAATACAAGGCGCGCACATTGCCCGGATCGACCGATGTCAATTTGCGGCATACCACCAGCATCGCCCTGTACTGGCCCATATCGCCAAGCGTTGCGGCATATTCGCTGAGCAGCCCCACATCGTCGGGTGCCACTTGCAATCCTGCCTCGAACCACGGCAACGCGGCATAAAGGCCGAACTGTTCGCGGATCAAAAGTCCCCGCAGTTCCAGCGCGCGCGGATCTTTCGGGTCCAATCGAACCGCACGGTCCGCTGCCTCGATCGCCTGCGCCTGTTCACCGCCGCTGAAACGCAGACGCGCTATGTCGATCCACAGCTTCGCATCATTGCCTTTCAGTCGCAAAGCCTGATCAAAGGCCTGTCCGGCTTGGGGCAGATGGCCTTCCACAAGTTCGAGCCGACCGCGCAGATGCCAGCCGTGCGCGGCACTTTCGCGGATGAAATCACCACCGTACAGCAGCTTGCGCGCCTCACGCCGATCACCCTGGATCAGCAGCGCCTCACCCAGTTCGGCACGCACCGCATCGGTTGCCGCCCCGCTGCGCACCGCTGAACGCAATGGCGCTTCTGCGGCAATGCCATCGCCTTTGGCCAGCGCCGCGCGGGCTTTCGCAAGGGCAGCGGCCAGTTCATCGCCAGAAGCGTCGCCACGCACCGGCCCGGCACCCGCCAGCACCAGCAAGGCCAACGCTCCGCCGATATGTTTGGAGAGGCTCCGCATGGCCTTATGTTTGCAAGTCATACTGCTTGAGCAAATCGTAAAGTGTGGGCCTGCTGATCCCGAGCAGCTTTGCGGTGCTCGAGATATTGCCTTCGCTACGCGCCAAGGCATGGCGGATGATTTTGCGATCCGTGGCTTCACGCGCCGTCTTGAGGTTGAGCGGTGTACCTTCTTCGTTGGCAGAGCTTGGCAGATCAAGGTCGGCAGCGGTCACCAGCTTGCCATCGGCCATAATCACCGCGCGCTTCAGGCGGTTTTCCAATTCGCGCACATTGCCCGGCCAGTTCCAGCTATCGATGGCAGCCAGCGCATCAGCCGCCAGCCCTTTGACTTGCGGGTTCATCTCTGCGGCAAAGCGCAAGAGAAACGTCTTGGCCAAAAGCGTGGCATCGCCCGGACGCTCTGCCAGACTGGGTATCCGCACAACGATTTCGGCCAGGCGATAATACAAGTCCTCGCGGAACCGGTTATCCGCGATCATCGCCTCAAGGTTCTGGTGCGTGGCGCAGACAATCCGCGTGTCCACTTCGATAGAGCGCCGCCCGCCAATGCGTTCAATCGTGCGTTCCTGCAAAAACCGCAGCAGCTTGACCTGAAGTTGCAGTGGAATATCGCCCACTTCATCAAGGAACAGCGTGCCACCGCTGGCCAGTTCGATCTTGCCTTCGGTGGTTTTTACAGCGCCGGTAAATGCGCCCTTTTCGTGCCCGAACAGTTCGCTTTCGAGCAGGTTTTCGGGGATAGCCGCACAATTGATCGCGATGAATGATCCACCGGCGCGGTTCGAGGCATCGTGCAGACCGCGCGCCAGCAGTTCCTTGCCGGTGCCGCTGGCCCCCAGCAACATCACCGATGCATTGGTATTGGCCACGCGTTCAATCGTGCGGGCAACTTTGACCATCTCGGGCGCGGCGGTGATCATCCGGCCCAGCACCTTGTTGTCGGACGAGGCGCGCGTTGCCAGATTGCGGTTCTCCGCTTCGATCCGCGACAAATGCAGCGCCCGGCGGACGATCAGGCCCAATGCGTCAATATCGACAGGCTTCTGGTAGAAATCATAGGCCCCCTTCTCGATGGCTTTCAGCGCAGATTCGCGCGCGCCGTGGCCCGAGGCAACGATCACCTTGATATCGGGGCGCAGCGCCATGATCTCGTCCAGCACGGCAAAGCCTTCGGTCGTGCCATCGGGATCTGGGGGCAGGCCAAGGTCGAGCGTGACCACAACCGGATCTTCTGCGCGCAGCAGCGTCAGCGCGCTGGCGCGATCGCCTGCGATAACCACATCGAAATCTTCGTAGGCCCACTTCAACTGCGCTTGCAGGCCGGGATCGTCCTCGACGATCAACAGCACAGGCCGCTTGTGGGGCTGGGTATCGCTCATCATGCCACCTTCTTGTCGGGAGAGCCTGCGCTCGCCTCGATGGAATCCATCAACGGCCGGGCTGCGGTCAGCGGCAGACGCACGGTAAACCGGCTGCCCAGCCCCTCACGGCTTTCCACATCCAACCGCCCGCGCATGGCCTTGACCAGTTCACGTGCTTCAAACGCACCAATGCCGAAACCGCCCTGCTTGGTTGAAACGAACGGCTTGAACAGGCGGTTGCGGATGAATTCCGCGCTCATGCCCGAACCGGTATCAATCACCTCGATCATGCCGTTCAGCCCATCGACGCTGACCTGCAAGAATACCGCCATGCCTTCGGGGCTGGCATCAAAGGCGTTTTGCACCAGATGCAGGATGACCTGCTCCAACGCCTCGCGATTGGCCATCACATGGCAAGGCTGGCTTTGCGTTACATAAAGCTGGGGCATGCCCGGCGTATTGTACCTGGCAGCAACATGCGCGATCACCTCGCTGGCATCGATATCCTCAACCCGTTCGATACCATTGGTGCCATAGCGCGAAAGCCGCGCCAGCAGGCTGTTGAGCTTGTCCGCGGCATTGCGCAGCGTGATCAGCATATCGGCGCGAAAGTCCGGGTTCTCGGCATGCTTTTCGGCATTGCGGACCAGCAGGCTGATCTGGCTCGCCAGATTCTTGATGTCGTGCATCACAAACGCAATGCGGCGGTTGAACTCGTCAAAGCGGCTGGCCTCCAGCAAGGCGGACTGGCCGGTATGTTCGGCCAGATAGCTTGCCAATTGCATGCCCACCACGCGCAGCAGATCGAAATCTTCCCAATCAAGCTTGCGCGCCACTTGCGGACGGCCCAGCACGACCAGCCCCACCAGCCTGTCAAAATGGAGCAGTGGCACCAAAGCCCAGGCAGAATGCTCATCGAGCATCCATGCGGGAATGGAGTCGATCTCGCCCTGATGATCGACGCCTGCACGCACTTCATCAAGATCAACGATAAACGCGCGTTTTTCAAAGAACGGTACGCTGCCAGCGCCCAGCGCCTCGGCCGGAACATCTGCTGTGGGCCATTGCCAGCGCGATGCCAGAACCAGCTCGCCACTTTCGGCTGGCACCAGCAGCAATCCTGCCGAACTGTCGGTAATATCCGCGACCGCCTGAACCACGCGCTCGTGCAGCGGCGGGGTTTGCGAGCCCGCCCGCCCGATCGTGCGGGTGAAACGCAGCCATTCCGCGCGATAGTCATAGCGATGCTGGAAGAAGTGCTTGGCCAGCATCACCTTGATCCAGCCCCTCACCTTGCCAGAAGGCATGACTGCAAGCACCAGTACACTGGACACGAACACAAAGCCGAGGTGCGCCAATTGGCTGGCATTTCCGCCAAGCCACGCGAGCGATTGGGCGGCACCAACCATCACGATCATGTATGCACCGATCACCATCAGCGACAGCGATTGGAACGCCACCGCGCGCGACGGTGAAAAGCGCGTGGCCGAGCGGCCACGTACAGCCCCGATCACCAGCAGCGCCGCCGCCGCAATCTGTGCAAGCCCGCGCAGTGCCGCAAGCTCCATCGGCAATTGGCGCGATAGATAGGCGATGGTGTATAAGTTGAGGTCGTATCCCCAAAGCGTGGCCAGTGCCGCGCAGGTCCATCGCAATGCCGTGCGCTGGTGCGCAATGGCACCCACATAGAGGTTATGCACCAGCACAAGCCCCCCGATCGCCACCAGCAACCGGAACATGACCGAGATCTGGAGGATCATTTCCTCCACGCCATGATCGCGCCCGAAGCGGAACTGCATCAGGATCAGCAGGAATTGCAGCAATTCGACAAAGACGAGCGATGCGATAACCGGACGGATCGGCCCTACACTGGTATGCCTGCCATCACGCGTAAACAGGGCAAGCGTCAAGCCAAGCAGCGCAAGGCTGCGCAGCGTCTCGAAAACCTGACCGACCAGTGCCGTCGGGCCATTGGCAGCAGCGACCAGCGACCATGCCGCGATCACTGCGAATGCGGCGATCTCGGCCCAGCCCGCTTGTTCACGTTTGCGGCGGCGTCCGTCCCAGCGCCAGCCGATCAGCAGCAGGAATGCAAAGGCAGATGTGATGAACATCCACTGCCCCAGGCCTTGCAAGGTAAATGGGCTATACACTGACCGCCCCTTACCGCGCGCCTTCGTGCCACAGCACGACCCGCAGGGTTTGCAGCAAGATCAGCAGATCCAGAAACGGCGTGTAATTCTTGGCGTAGTACAGATCATATTCAAGCTTGTGGCGCGAATCCTCAAGCGATGCGCCATAGGGATAGTTGATCTGCGCCCAGCCCGTGATCCCGGGCTTCACCATGTGCCGCTCGGCATAATAGGGCAATTCGTCTTCCAGACTGGCGACAAATTCGGGGCGTTCAGGGCGCGGGCCGACAAAGCTCATCTTGCCGGTCAGCACCGTCCACGTTTGCGGCAGTTCATCGATGCGCAACTGGCGGATCAACCGCCCGATCCGCGTCACGCGCGGGTCATTCTCCTGTGCAAACTGCGCGCCGTTGACCTCGGCATCCGTGCGCATGGAGCGCAGTTTGATCACATCAAACGTCTCGCCATAAAGGCCGACGCGGGTCTGCCGGAAAAACGCCGGGCCTTTGCTGTCAAGCTTCACCAAAATCGCGAACAGCACGATTACCGGCAGCGTCAGAACCAGCAAAAGCAGACTGGCCGCTATGTCGAAGAGCCGCTTTGAGGCACTGGATATGGCGCGGCCAGACGAGAACCCGTCGGAGAAAATCAGCCAGCTCGGATTGACCGTATCAAGGTCTACACGCCCCGTTTCGCGCTCCATGAACGTCGAGAAATCGTTGACGTGGACGCCAGTGGTCTTGATCCTGAGCAAGTCCTTGAGCGGCAGCGCATTGCGCCGTTCTTCCAGCGCCAGCACCACTTCGCTCACCCCGAGATTTTCGACGTATCGCGTCAGGTTGTTGATCGCATCGCGGTGGATCGCTTCAATCACCACGGGCGCAGAACTGCTCATGCCAATGTAGCCGACAATGGCAAAGCCGGATTCAGGCTTCTCGCCCAGCTTGCGCAACCGTTCCGCCCGCGCCCCTGCGCCCAGCACCAGCACCCGGCGGCGGAACGCTGCTGTCCCCAGCAAGCCACCCAGCAACAGCCGGATCAGCACCAGTGACCCCATCGAGAGAAACATCGCGTAAAGCAGGTTGGAGCGCCACAGCGTGCGCCCGGGCAACAGGAAGTAAACGACTGATAGCGCGATGATTCCAAGACTTACCGCCACCAGCAATCGCGCGGTTGCATAGCGCAACGACCGCAATGCTTCCGAGCCGTAAACCCCCACCGCGATCATCGCGGTCTGGACCAATGCGGCAAACATCAGCAGCGGAGTCATCCGCAAGGGCACAAGGCCCGGGTCCATCCCGATCTGATGCGCCCGCACTTGCCAGCCGACTTCGCCTGCCGCCATCAGCAGGAGAAAGTCCAACAGGCCCAACAACAGGACCGAATGCGGGATGTAATGTTTGAACAAGCGGATCATTGCACCGGCGCTCGATATCCCTGGCTGACCCGAAGCGGGTCAAATCAAGCTTTGCTCTAGGCACAAAGGGTAAAGCGTCGGTTACCCTGACAACCACCGGATCGGGCCGATTTTAGTTTTTATCATTTATTTACAGCATGATGGTGTGAATTTTTAAATTCCATTGTCGGGTGTTTTTACATGTTTTGAAGTTAAATCTCTCTGGTAGAGACGCGCGAAGCCTGCCATGTTTCATCCATGCGGCAAAAAGAACTGCGTACCGCTCTCGTGTGTTTCGGCGGCATCAGCCTTGCGGTCTACATGCACGGCGTCACCAAGGAGCTATGGCACGCCACCCGCGCCAGCCGGGCATTCCATTGTCCGCAAAGCGATAATGTGGGCGGTGTCGAGGCGGTCTACCTGCGTCTTTACGAAGAAATCGCACTTACCCGTGAACTGCGACTGAGGCTCTTGCCCGATATCATTTCAGGCGCGAGTGCGGGCGGAATCAACGGTGTATTCCTGGCCCAGGCCATTGCCACGGGCCAAAGCCTTGAACCGCTGACCGCGATGTGGCTTGAACGCGCTGACATTGACGTTTTGCTGGATCCTGATGCAAAACCATGGGGCCGCTTTGCCAAGTTCTGGGCGCAACCTCTGGTGTGGTTTGTGCTCAAACGCCCCGGCAATGTCGTCAGCAGCACCGTCGCGCCGCAAACCCGTTCCGAAGTGCGGCGGAAGGTATCGAGCCTGATCCGCGCGCGCTGGTTCTCGCCCCCATTCAGCGGCATCGGTTTTTCCCGGATGATCGCCGATGCACTTGATGCCATGGCCGCCGCGCCTGAAGGTGCGCCCTTGCTGCCCGATGGCCATCCGATTGACCTGCTGGTAACCGCGACCGATTTTAACGGCCACCTTGAAGAAATCCATCTGAACAGCCCGCCTACGGTAGTCGAGAGCGAGCACCGCTTGTCGATTGCATTCCGGCATACGGCTGATCGCAAACAGCCTGTAGGCCTTGCTGCGGTGCCAGAACTGGTCCTTGCCGCGCGCTCCACCGCCAGCTTCCCCGGCGCGTTTCCGCCGCTCCTGGTCGAAGAGATCGATCAACTGGTGCAGGAACGCGGCGCGCTCTGGCAAGGCCGTGACCAATTCCTTGAACGGATCATGCCCGGCCACTGGAAGCGCGGCAGCATCGATAGCGTTGCGCTGGTGGATGGAGCAGTGCTGGTCAACCGCCCCTTTGCCCAAGCCATAGGCGTCTTGCGCGATCGCCCGGCACGGCGCGAGGTTGATCGCCGCTTTGTCTATATCGACCCCAGCCCCGATCATATGCGGATCGCCCCCAAAGGCGGACGCACGGTGGGCTTCTTTTCGGCCATTTTCGGTTCGCTCTCCTCGATCCCGCGCGAACAGCCGATCCGCGATAATCTTGAAGCACTCGAACGCCAGTCCCGCCAGCGTGCGCGCCTGCGCCATATCGTCGATGCACTTCGTCCCGAAATCGAAGAGGCTGTCGAAACCCTGTTCGGCCGCACTTTGTTTTTTGACCGCCCCTCTGCCCGCCGCCTGACGGTATGGCGTAACAAGGCGCAACAAGCCGCTGCGGAACGTGCCGGATTTGCCTTCCATGGCTATGCCCAGACCAAGCTGGCTGGCATCGTTACCGGTCTAGCCGAACTGATCCATGAAGCCGCGCCACAGGCCGCCTCTGCCGGAAACATAGAAACCGCTCTGTGGAAGCACCTTTCCCGGAACGGGCTCGATCATCTTTCGGCCCTGCGCGGTGGGGCTACCGATGAAGCGATCATGTTCTTTCGCACCCACGACATCGCCTTCCGCATTCGCCGCCTGAAATTGCTCGCCCGTCGCCTGACGCATGAATGGGAGGCCAGTGACGAGATCAGCCCCGCCGCGCGTGAAATTGCCCGCGATGCGGTCTACCGTGCGCAGGCGCTCTACCAGGGCCGTGAGACTGCCGAAGGCCTGGGGCCCGGCTTTGCGGAAACCGCTGCTGTTGCGATGGTTGATCCGGGCGCGGTGCTGTCTGCCATCGCCGCCCGCCGCGATCTGGTCGGGCTGGACCTGCAAGTGGATACCATCCTCGTTACAGCGCTCGATAGCATGGACAAGCCATTGCGGCGGCGCTTCCTGCACGCCTACCTCGGCTTCCCGTTCTATGACATCGCCACCCTGCCCTTGCTGCAAGGCGAAGGTATGAACGAATTCGATCCGGTAAAAGTGGATCGCATCTCGCCCGATGATGCGACCTCGATCCGCAAAGGCGGCACATTTGCGTGCCTGCGCGGCGTTGAATTTTTCAACTTCGGCGCATTCTTCAGCCGCGCCTATCGCGAAAACGATTATCTGTGGGGCCGCCTGCATGGTGCCGAACGGATGATCGATCTTATCGCCTCAACCGTCGAAGTACCTTTGCCGGATAAAATCATCCGCGCATTCAAACGCGATGCTTTCCTCGCGATCCTTGAGGAAGAGGAAGGCCGCCTGATCGCCGAGCCCGGCCTGATCGCCGGGATCAGGGCTGAAGTCGTGGCGGCCTTCCCGGATTAGCTATTCGGTCAGGTCGCTCCAGGCATCCTTGATCCGGTCAAAGAAGCCCTTGGATTGCGGGCATTCCTCGCCTGTTTCGGTCGCCTGAAACTCGCGCAGGATTTCCTTCTGGCGCGCGGTCAGCTTGCTGGGGGTCTCGACTTGAATCTCGACCACCAGATCACCCACACCGCGCCCTTGCAGCACGGGCATGCCCGCGCCACGCTTGCGCAATTGCTTGCCCGATTGGATACCGGCGGGAATCTCGATCGTGTGGACGCGGCCATCCATCCCCGGAATCTCCACCTCACCGCCCAAGGCGGCCTTGGTGAAGCTGATCGGGCAACGCGTCAGCAGCGTCGTACCTTCACGTTCAAACATGTTATGCCGCTGAACATGCAGGAAAATGTACAAGTCGCCTGACGGTGCGCCAAATGGCCCCGCCTCGCCCTTGCCGGCAAGGCGGATGCGTGTGCCATTATCGACACCTGCCGGAATGTTGACCTGCAACTTCTGTTCGGCGTCTACGCGGCCCTCGCCCCGGCAACTCTTGCATGGCGATTCAATAATCTCGCCGCGCCCGTGGCACGTCGGGCATGGCCGTTCAACCATGAAGAAGCCTTGCTGCGCGCGGACTTTGCCGTGGCCCTTGCACAAGTTGCAGCGTCGCGCCGAGGTACCGGGCGTAGCGCCCGAACCACCGCATGGCGTGCAGGATTGCGACACTTCCACCGCAATTTCGGCATCTTTGCCATGGAAAGCATCTTCGAGCGTGATTTCCATATCATAGCGCAGATCGGCACCGCGCCGCGCCTGCTGGCGCCCGCCACCGCTGAAACCGCTGCCGAAGATGGTTTCGAAGATATCGCCAATGTCGCCGAAATCTCCGCCGCCAAATCCGCCACCGCCGGGATTGCCGCCGCCACCTTGCTGGAACGCAGCATGGCCATAACGGTCATAGGCCGCGCGCTTTTGCGGATCGGACAGGCACGCATAAGCCTCGTTGATCTGCTTGAACTTCGCCTCGGATTCAGCGCAGCCCGGATTCTTGTCCGGATGGTGCACCATCGCCAGCTTGCGATAGGCTGATTTCAGCGTCTTATCGTCGGCGGTGCGCTCTACCTGGAGCAATTCGTAAAAGTCGATTTCGGTCGACATTGCGTTTCCCTGACAAATAAAGACCCGCCGCAAGCTTCAAAGCAAGCGGCGGGTCTGGTTCATCGCAACATCACTTGGTGTCGTCGACTTCCGAGAACTCGGCGTCAACCACATCGTCATCGGCCTTGGGAGCATCAGCGCCCGGTGAAGCACCGGCAGCCTGCTCCTTCTCGTAGATCGCCTGACCCATCTTCATGGCTTTGTCGGTCAGCTCTTGCGTCTTGGCGGTCATCGCTTCCACGTTGCCGCTTTCGACAGCCGTCTTGGCTTCGGCAATCGCCGCTTCGATTTCAGCCTTCAGCGAAGCATCAACCTTATCGCCGTTTTCTTCCAATTGACGCTCGGTCGCATGGATCAGGCTTTCAGCGTTGTTCTTCGCTTCTGCTTCGGCGCGGCGCTTCTTGTCCTCATCGGCAAACTTTTCGGCATCGCGGACCATCTGGTCGATGTCTGCGTCCGAAAGACCGCCCGAGGCCTGGATGCGGATCTGCTGTTCCTTGCCGGTGCCCTTGTCCTTGGCCGAGACATTTACGATGCCGTTGGCGTCGATGTCGAATGTCACTTCGATCTGCGGCACGCCCCGGCGCGCTGATGGAATGCCGACAAGATCGAACTGGCCGAGCAGCTTGTTGTCCTGCGCCATTTCGCGCTCGCCCTGGAACACCCGGATCGTCACGGCCTGCTGATTGTCTTCAGCCGTCGAATAGACCTGGCTCTTCTTGGTCGGGATCGTCGTGTTGCGATCGATCATGCGCGTCATGATGCCGCCCAGCGTTTCGATGCCCAGCGAAAGCGGGGTCACGTCGAGCAGCAGCACGTCCTTCACGTCGCCCTGGAGCACGCCTGCCTGAATGGCAGCACCCATCGCCACGACTTCGTCAGGGTTCACACCGGTGTGTGGCTCCTTGCCGAAGAAGTCCTTCACGACTTCGCGCACCTTGGGCATGCGGGTCATACCACCCACGAGCACGACTTCGTCGATGTCCTTCGACGAAACGCCAGCATCGGCCAGCGCCTTCTTGCAAGGCTCAAGCGTGCGCTGGATCAAGCCGGCAACCAGCTTTTCAAGATCCGAACGGGTGATCGTTTCAACAAGGTGCAACGGAGTGGTCGATCCACCTTCCATGCGGGCGGTGATGAACGGCAGGTTGATTTCCGTGGTCTGCGCCGAAGACAGTTCGATCTTCGCCTTTTCAGCCGCTTCCTTCAGGCGTTGCAGGGCAAGCTTGTCGCCGCGCAAGTCCATGTTTTCCTTGGCCTTGAACTTGTCAGCCAGATACTCGACCACGACCGTGTCAAAATCTTCACCGCCAAGGAACGTATCGCCGTTGGTCGACTTTACTTCGAACACGCCATCGCCGATTTCGAGCACGGAGATATCGAACGTACCGCCACCAAGGTCATAAACCGCGATGGTCTTGCCGTCCTGCTTATCAAGGCCATAGGCGAGCGCCGCTGCGGTTGGCTCGTTGATGATGCGCAGCACTTCAAGACCGGCAATCTGCCCGGCATCCTTGGTTGCCTGACGTTGCGCGTCGTTGAAGTAGGCGGGAACGGTGATAACCGCCTGCGTCACGGTTTCGCCAAGATAAGCCTCGGCGGTTTCCTTCATCTTTTGCAGCGTGAATGCGCTGATCTGCGAAGGGCTGTAGTCCTGGCCACCTGCCGAAACCCACGCATCGCCGTTCTTGCCCTTGGCGATGGTATAGGGGACGAGTTCCGTGTCCTTCTGGGTCAACGGATCGTCAAAGCGGCGGCCGATCAGGCGCTTTACCGCGAAAATCGTGTTGTCCGGATTGGTGACAGCCTGGCGCTTGGCCGGCTGGCCGATCAAACGCTCACCATCCTTGGTGAACGCAACGATCGACGGCGTGGTGCGCGCACCTTCTGAATTTTCAATAACCTTCGGCGTGCCGCCGTCCATCACTGCAACGCAGCTGTTGGTCGTGCCGAGATCGATACCGATTACTTTAGCCATGGTTTCCCCATTTCCTTCCAATCCGGACACCGCGAAGATGGATGGTCCCCCTGCCGGGCAGACCGCCGAACGCGGCTCTATTGACGGCGATATAGGTGTGGTTCCGCTTGGCACAAGGCCCCCATGCGCTTACCGCGTGATCCAATTCAGCACGAGGAGTCGATGGTTATGCGCAAGATGATGATCGTAAGCCTTTCCGCAGTGGCGCTGGCCCTGTGCGGATGTGGCCAGAAAACGGACGATCCAACTGCAAACGCCAGCGATTCCGCTGCTTCATCTCCTGAAAACGCGCCCGGCGTGTCCGTCTCCGATGGCACGGTCCGGCTGCCTGCCGTTTCGGGCGCACCCGGCGTTGCCTATTTGACGGTTGCCCAAGGCAGTGGTCCTGTCCGCAAGATTGCGGGCGTCTATGTTGAAGGTGCAGAACGCGCTGAAATGCACGAAACCGTGACTGAAAACGGCATATCATCGATGCGCCCGGTCAAAGATGTGGCGCTGGAAACCGGCAAGACTATCGCGTTCAAACCCGGCGGGTTGCACATCATGCTGTTCGGTGTGGCTGATACGCTGAAAGCTGGCGGCACCACCGAAATCACCATCACGCTCGACAATGGCGACAAAGTTAGCGCTCCTGCCAAAATCGAAAGCATCGGCGGCGCTACGGGCGATCACGACATGTCCGGCATGGACCACGACATGAGCAAGATGTGAGCCAGGACGGCGCTCTTTGCCCATCGGGCGGAGAACGCCCCTTGACCCCGGGCGAGCGCGCGCTGGTGGCCGAAGTCTTCGGCAATGCGATCAATCCCGATCCCGTCCGCATCCGCCGTCGCCGCTGGTTTCCCTTCCAGCCGACCGGCACGGTCATGGCCCCGATGGGCCACATCCACTTTACGCCAGCCTGTTCGCGCTATTGCGATGATTTTTCGTGCGCAGCGCTTTCGGCGCAAGGCCTGTTCATTCACGAAATGGTCCACGTCTGGCAAACCCAGCAGCGGGGGCGCTGGTGGCTGCCCTTCATGCGCCACCCGTTCTGCCGCTATGGCTATACCTATCGCCAAGGCCAGCTGTTCGAACGCTATGGCATTGAGCAACAAGCCGAAATCGTGCGCCACTGGTTCATCGCAAAACTGGGCCATCCGTCTCCGGAGGCCCCGCCATTGGAAGTTCTGGAATCGTTGGTGCCGTTTGGGCAGCACGTCACTGCCTGATCAGCAATTCACGCGATATTCGTTGCCATTGCGATCACGCCGATAGCAACGATCCCCATCCTTACGGATTTGTGAGCCGCCTGCCGCGCCAACTGCGCCGCCAATGGCTGCACCTGTGGCAATATCACCGCCGGTAGCAGCACCAACGCCCGCTCCAACTGTCGCGCCCAGCGCTGCGCCTTCGCCGGTATAGTTGCGCGCGCAGCCGCCCATGCTGACAGCCGAACCGATCATCAGTGTTGCAATCATCATCTTGCGCATATTTGATCTCCAAGTTTCCCTGAAGACGTATGGGCAGGCGCGATGTTCCTGTGGTTGCGATGAACCGTTTCACGCCTGCGTTTCGCCAGCCGCAAACCTGCGCAATTGCGAAAGACGCATGAACCCCGAAATGGCATCCTCAGCGGCAGAACACCGGAGACACGCCATGCCACACGCAGTTGATCATACCGAAATTCTTGCGCGGTTTTCAGCTGCTCGCAATAGCGACGGCAATATCTTCCATGACCTCAATCCGCACCGCTTGGCGCATATCATTGTCGATATGCAGAATGGCTTCATGGAAGAAGGTGCTCCGGTCGAAGTGCCCGTTGCCCGCAGCATCGTCGGCAATATCAACCGTATCTCGGCCGCAGTCCGCGATGCCGGCGGCTTGAATATCTTTCTGCGCTATACCACCCCGCCAGTGCAGGGTCCCAGTTGGTCAAACTTCATGGTGCGTATGGGCAAGGACGCATCCACCCACCGCGAAGCTTTCACCCCCGGCGCGCATTATTGGCAGATATCGGCAGATATCAATGTGCAGCCCGATGATGTCATCGTCGACAAGCACCGGTTCAGCGGCTTTACGCCCGGCACATGCAGCCTGAATGAAGTTCTCCAAGCCCGCAACATCGACACCGTCCTGATCACCGGAACGCTGACCAATTGCTGCTGTGAAAGCACAGCACGCGATGCCATGCAGCACAACTACCGGGTGCTCATGGCCGCTGATGCCAACGCCGCGCTGTCAGACGAGGAACACGCCGCCACATTGCACACGCTGGCGATGATCTTCGCCGATCTTCATTCAACCGACGAAGTGATATCCTTGCTCGGCAAATGAAGCGCCCCCGCGATTGCGAGGGCACTTGTCCAGTCAATCGGGCTTCTTGGCCACCGCAACCATGGCGGGACGCAACAGGCGGTCCTTGATCATATAGCCCGCCTGCAATTCGGAAATCACCGTGCCGGGCTCAACATCGGCTGATGGCATTTCGATCATCGCCTGATGCTGGTGCGGATCAAGCGGCAGGCCCATCGCTGCGATGCGGATGATGCCGTGTGCGGCGAACACCTTCTCGATTTCGCGACCCGTGGCTTCAAGCCCTGCTACAAGGTTCTTGAACTTGTCGTCCTCGCGCAAGTCTGCGGGGATCGTTTCCAATGCCCGTGAAAGGTTATCCGCCACCGATAGCACATCGCGGGCAAAGCCGGTTGCGGCATAGGCGCGCGCATCGGCTACATCCTTTTCCATCCGGCGGCGCACGTTCTGCGTTTCGGCCTTGGCATAGAGGATGTCCTGCTTGGCCGTTTCAAGATCTTCGCGCAGCCGCGCCAGTTCTTCGTTGGCAGAAGGCTGCTCGATCATATCTTCGGGCACACCCTTCAGTTCCGCTTCGATCTCTGCGTCGGTTGGGCGTGTGTCGTTATCGCTCATTTTCTAGAAAACCCGTCTTGTCCGATAAATTTGCCCAGCGTCTGGGCCGTGAAATCCACCATGGGGACGACTCGCGCATAATTCAACCGCGTCGGCCCGATTACTCCCACCACGCCGACCACGCGGCCATCGCCATCGCGCCATGGGGAAGCGATGACAGATGAGCCCGATAAGGAGAACAAACGGTTCTCGCTACCAATGAAAATGCGCGTCGCCTGCGCTTCCCTTGCGGCATCTAACACGGCGGCAATGGCCTCGGTGCTTTCCAGTTCGTCCAGCAATTGACGAACGCGTTCGATATCATGCAGCGCTGCATCATCCAGCAGGTTTGCCTGTCCCCGCACCACCAGCACCGGACGCTGCGCCGCATCAAAGCTCCACACCGCCAGCCCGCGCTCCACGAGACCTGCACTCACCGCATCCAGCGCCGAACGCCCGCCCGCAATTTCAGCGCGTATAACCGCCAGCGCCTCGACCAGCGTGCGCCCCGTCAAACGGCTCGTCAGATAATTGCCCGCTTGCTCCAGGGCATAAGCACCCACAGGCTCGGGCAGATCGATCACCCGGTTCTCGATCCCGCCATCTTCGCCCACCAGCACGACCAGCGCGCGCAAGGGAGAAAGCGGAACAAACGAAATCTGCGCCAGACGCGGCTCCCGGCGCGGCACCATCACCACTGCGGCCCCTGCCGAAAGCTCGGACAAGGCAGAGCTCGCCGCCGCCAGCGCATTTTCAATCGAACCGCCCGTCGTCAGCCCGCGCTCGATCTGGGCGCGCTCGATCGCAGTGGGTTCGGCCACTTGCATGATGCCATCAACAAACAGCCGCAGTCCCACCTCGGTCGGCATCCGCCCCGCGCTGGTGTGCGGCGCGGCCAGCAATCCTGCGTCCTGCAATTCCTGCAAGACAGACCGGATCGAGGCAGGCGAGAGATTCACCGAACCGCTCCCCGCCAGCGCCTTCGACCCCATCGGATGACCGCTGGCGATATAGCCCTCGACCACAAGACGGAAAATCTCGCGGGCGCGGTCGGTCAAATCGGAGAGGGTGGGGCCATTCATCATCGCTAATCTGTTTACTGCTCTTGCAGGCGCAAGGGCAATGCGCCAGAGGCTTTTCCGAACTTTTGAGGGAAAACCCATGCGACCGTCAGGACGCGCGCCGGATGAAATGCGCGCTATCACTATTGAAACCGCTTTCACCAAGCACGCTGAAGGCTCGGTCCTGATCGGCTTTGGCGATACCAAAGTGCTCGTCACCGCCTCGGTCGAAGAGCGCGTGCCGCCGTTCATGCGCGGCAAAGGCGAAGGCTGGGTCACCGCAGAATACTCGATGCTCCCTCGCGCCACGCACACGCGCGGCAGCCGTGAAGCGGCCAAGGGCAAGCAATCGGGCCGTACGCAGGAAATCCAGCGTCTGATCGGTCGCTCCTTGCGCGCTGTCACCGATATGAAGAAGCTGGGCGAGCGCCAGATCACGCTGGATTGCGATGTCATCCAGGCCGATGGCGGCACCCGCACCGCGTCGATCTCGGGCGCATGGATCGCCCTGCGTCTTGCCGTGCAAGGCCTGATGGCCAGCGGCGCGATCAAGGAAGATCCCCTGACCCGCAAGGTCGCCGCCATCTCGTGCGGTATCGTCAAAGGCACCCCCGTGCTCGACCTTGATTACATCGAAGATTCCTCGGCCGATGCCGATGCCAACTTCGTGCTGATCGAAGGCGGCCACATTGCCGAAGTGCAGGCCACTGCCGAAGGCGCGACTTACGACGAAGAAGCCTTGCTCCGCCTCCTGCGCCTCTCGCGCATGGGCTGCGACCAGATCTTCGCCGCCCAAGCCAAGGCCGTCGGCTAATGTCGCGCCGTCTCGGCCCCGGAAAGCTTGTCATCGCCACACACAACGCGGGCAAGCTCAAGGAAATTCAGGCCCTGCTCGCCCCCTATGGCATGGAATGCCTGTCAGCAGGTGCGTTAGGCTTGGCTGAACCGGCCGAGACGGGCACGACCTTCATCGAAAACGCGCTGATAAAAGCGCAGGCGGCGGCGGAAGCATCGCAGCTTCCCTCGCTCGCCGATGATTCAGGCCTGTGTGTCGATGCTCTGGACGGCGCTCCGGGCGTCTACACAGCCGATTGGGCCGAGGCTGATACTTTCGAAGGCGGTCCCGGTCGCGATTGGTACATGGCCATGGGCAAAGTCGAAGGCAAGCTGGCCGAACTTGGCCCCGATGCCTCGCGCCGCTGCCACTTTGCCTGCGTCCTTGCCATCTCATGGCCCGATGGCTCACATGTGGTCTACGAAGGCCGCGCCCCCGGTGCGCTGACATGGCCTCCGCGCGGCACGCTCGGCTTCGGCTATGATCCCGTGTTCATCCCCGTCGGCTACGATCGCACGTTCGCGGAACTCGACCCTACCGAAAAGCACGAAATCAGCCACCGCGCCGATGCTTTCGCAAAGCTGGTAGCGGAGCAGTTTTCCGCTTAAGCCCTCTCCCATGGCGCTTGCACTCTATATCCACTGGCCGTTTTGCCTCGCAAAGTGCCCCTATTGCGATTTCAACAGCCACGTCCGTGAACGCACGGACATTGCCGCATGGGAAGCGGCGTTGCTGGCAGACATGCGCCATGAAGCGCGGTTGACGGCGGGTCGCCCGCTGACTTCGATCTTCTTCGGCGGCGGCACCCCCTCGCTGATGCCACCTTCTCTGGTGGAAACGCTCTTGACCGAAGCAGAGCGGCTTTGGGGCTTTGCCCCCGGCATCGAGATCACGCTTGAGGCCAACCCCAGCTCGGTAGAAGCCGCCAATTTCGCCGCGCTCACCACCGCAGGGATCAACCGTGTGTCGCTGGGACTGCAAGCGCTCGACGATAACACATTGAAATTCCTTGGACGCCTTCATGACGTCACCGAAAGTCTTGCCGCACTGGAACTTGCGCAACGCCTGTTCAAACGCGTCAGCTTCGACCTGATTTACGCCCGCCCGGAGCACACGCCCGAGGCGTGGGAAGCAGAGCTCAAGCGAGCTTTAGGTTTCGGCACGAGCCATCTTTCGCTCTATCAATTGACCATCGAACCCGGCACCCGCTTCGCCACGCTCGTCCGCGAAGGCAAGATTGCACCGCTCGACGATGATGCCGCCGGAGACCTCTTCACCCTCACCCGTGAACTCACATCCGCCGCCGGTCTGCCCGCTTACGAGACCAGCAATCACGCCCGCCCCGGCGAAGAAAGCCGGCACAACCTCACCTACTGGCGCTATCAGGACTATGTCGGCATCGGCCCCGGCGCGCACGGGCGAAGGCTTGGCATGGCCACCGTCCGCCACAAGAAGCCCGAGAATTACCTGCGCGCCCATACAGAACACAGCCACGGCATCGCCGAGGAACGCGCGCTCACCCCGTCCGATCAGGCAATGGAAGCCGTGCTGATGGGCCTGCGCCTCACCGAAGGCATCGCACCTGCCAAGCTCGCTGCCCGCTTCGGCTTTGCGGAAACCGAGTTGATCGATCCAGCCAAGCGCCAGTTCTACACCAGCATCGGCCATCTGGCTGATACCGGGGCAATCTTGCGCGTGACCGAACAAGGCGCGCCGCTGCTCGAAGCTTTACTCGCCGAACTCGTGCCCGACACGCTTATCAGCGCATGACCGCCGCCGATATCCTTGAAGCGTGGAACGCATATCTCAGCCAATCCCGGCGGCGCTCGCCCCACACCGTCCGCGCTTATGCCGCCAC
>CAZSTP010000003.1:42126-58911 GCA_964609325.1 uncultured Novosphingobium sp.
CGCGCTTATGCCGCCACCGCCGCGCGCTTGCTCCACACCCTGCCCGCAGAGCAATCGTGGGAGTCCCTCGCCCGCCTCGATGCCGGAACCTTGCGCACCCATCTGGCCGAACGCCGCGCCGATGGCCTCGGCAACGTATCTGCCGCGCGCGAGCTTTCCGCGCTCAAAACCTTCATCGCTTTCGCCCGCGAACAATCAGGCAATCACGATGGCAATGGCGATTTGGGCCGTCCCCGCCTGCGCGGCCCGCGCGTCAAAAAAGGCCTGCCCCGCCCGATTACGCCTGACGAAGCGGTAAACCTTGCAGAGACCGTCGCCGACGATGCCAGCCAGCCATGGATCGCCGCGCGCGACCGCGCCGTGCTGCTCCTGCTGTACGGCGCAGGCATGCGCATTGCCGAAGCCTTGGCGCTTCCGGCCTCGGTCCTGCCCATGGGTGAAACCATCATGATTACCGGCAAAGGCGGACGCCAGCGCGTGCTGCCGTTGCTGCCCATCGTGCGCGCAGGGGTGGAAGATTACATCCGCCAATGCCCTTGGCCACTCGCCAAAGATCAACCCTTGTTCCGGGGCGCAAAGGGCGGACCTTTGGCGCAAGGCATGGTCCAGCGCGCCGTCGCGCGCGCGCGGACGTACCTTGGCCTGCCCGCCACCGCCACGCCCCACGCGCTGCGCCATTCCTTCGCGACGCACTTGCTCAGCGCAGGCGCCGATTTGCGCAGCTTGCAGGAACTGCTTGGCCACGCCAGCCTGTCCTCAACCCAGATCTACACCAAAGTCGACGCTGCAACCCTGCTTGACGTCTATCGCAACGCCCATCCGCGCGCCTGATTATTTGCTCGTGGCAGGGCGCGGCAGCCGCAGCACCGACAGCAGTCCGCCCAGATCCTCGCTTTCACGCAATTCGACACCGCCGCCATAAATCTCGGCCACATCGCGCACGATGGCCAGCCCAAGGCCCGTGCCCGGTTTGCTGGTATCCAGCCGCGCACCGCGATCAAATATCCGCACGCGCGCATCTTCAGGGATGCCCATGCCGTCATCCTCCACCCAGATTTCGCAGAACTTGGCGTTATCCGGCGCGGCATCGATCGTGATAAACACCGATCCGCCGCCGTACTTGGCCGCGTTTTCAATCAGATTGCCAAGCACTTCATCAAGGTCCTGCCGCTCGATCGATACTTCCGCCGCGCGGTTGCCATCCATATCCAGCCGCACTTGCGGATAAAGCCGCGTTACCGCGCGCTCCACCGCTTCGGCGCTTTCCCACACTTGCGCGCGTGAAAGGCCCACGGCCCGTCGCCCAACCGCCCGCGCGCGGGCCAAGTGGTGATCCACTTGCCGCCGCATGACGGCAGCCTCGCGAATGACCGTATCGGCAAGATCGTCGGCCTTGGCGGTTGCCGCATTCATCACCACCGTCAGTGGCGTTTTCAGCGCATGGGCCAGATTGCCCGCATGGGTGCGCGCTTCTTCGGCCTGCCGCTCCGAATGTTCGAGCAGCGCGTTCAACTCCTGCACCATCGGCTGCACTTCCAGCGGCAGCGGATCGGTCACCCGGCTCGCCCCGCCTTCGCGCATCCGCGCAATCGCCAGACGCACCCGCCGCAGCGGCCCCAATCCATAATAGGTCTGCAAGCCGGCCATCACGAACAGGCCAAGACCCAGCACCAGAAACGACCATATCAGGATCGCACGAATGCGCCGGATCTGGGCATCCAGTTCCCCCCGGCTGGCCGCAACCTGAAATTCCCACAGTGTATTGGTGCCCGGCAGAATCACCGAACGCTTGATGATCCGCAGCGGCTCGCCATCAAACTGGTCGCTGTCATCAATCTTGGGGTCGATATGGTTCTTGTCCAGATCGCTGGTCAGAGACCGGTCCCACAGCGAGCGCGAGGGGAAATCTTCATGTCCCTGCCCCGAAATCTGCCAATAGAGCCCGCTGTTCGGCTCCAGAAACCGCTGGTCACCCAAAGGCCGGTTGAAAAACACCTCGCCATCCGGGCCGATCTCTGCCGAAGCGACCATCGCGGTCAGCATATAGCCCAATTGCTCGTCGAAATTGCGCGTCACGAGGCCTGACAGCGATTGGTCCAGCGCCAGGCCGCCACCCAGCAGCAGCACCGTCACCCAAGCCGATGCGATCAGCAACATGCGACGCGCCAGCGACCCGGTGTGGGGCGCTGGCGTATCTATCGCCCGCTGTGAGGGCGCATTTCTGGCAGGCCTGCTTTCGGCCACGGTTTACCCCCGGCCGGGACCTGCCGGATCATCAAGGCTATAGCCAAGCCCACGGATCGTGGTGATCACATCCGGCCCCAGCTTTTTGCGAATACGCGTGACGAACACTTCAATCGTGTTAGAATCACGGTCAAAATCCTGATCGTAAATATGTTCGATCAATTCGGTGCGGCTGACGACTTTGCCCTTGTGGTGCAGCAGATAGGACAAGAGCTTGTACTCTTGCGCCGTCAGCTTCACCGGCTCGCCCGCCAGCGTCACGCGGCCCGAACGCGTGTCAAGCCGCACATCGCCTGCCGTCAGTTCGGACGAGGAATTGCCCGAAGCGCGGCGGATCAGCGCGCGCAGACGGGCGATCAGTTCTTCGGTCTGGAACGGCTTGGCCAGATAATCGTCCGCGCCCGCATCAAGCCCTGCCACTTTGTCCGACCACGAATCACGCGCCGTCAGCACCAGCACAGGAAACTTGCGCCCCTCCTTGCGCCACATGCCCAGCACGGTCAGCCCGTCAATTTCGGGCAGGCCAAGATCGAGCACGACGGCGTCATATTCCTCGGTCGAGCCCATGAAGTGCCCGTCTTCACCATCAACCGAAAGATCGACGGCATAGCCGGTCTGTTCAAGCGTGGACTTGAGCTGTTTGCCGAGAGTGGGTTCATCCTCGACGATCAGGATGCGCATGGAAATCTGTCCCCTGCTGAACGCGACATTCGCGCTTCACGTGAATAACTAGATGGGGCTGTAAACCTGAACGGTCAAGGAACTGACGCGAAAGCTCCTGTTCAGCGGGATTCGCCAAGTATTTGTCCGGTCTTGGCATCCACATCGACAAACACCACGCGGCCATCACGAATGAATTTCAGCCGGTAAACCATCGCCCCAGGATCATATTCCGGCCCAAGATATTGCATGCCCTGTTTGGTCGGCAAAACCCGGCGTTCAATATCACGCAACGGACGCACCGCGCCCGAGCGCAAATCGCGCCGCGCCTCGTTCTGCTCGTCCGGGCGCTGTTGCGCGTGGGACGTTGCGGGCAAAGCGGTGGCCATCACGGCCGCAAGAAGAACAGGTGCAAATCGCATGATGTCCGCATGCCTAAACGCGCGCCATTGAACAAGTCGTGAATAAGCGCACCTATTATCATTCAGGCAGCGGCGTTGCGCATTGGCGACGGCACCGCTAAGCGCAGCCACATGGCAGCAGCACCAATTCTCAGCTGGGAAGGCCTTGGCCTTATCCAAGGCAATGGCTGGCTTTTCAGCGACCTCGACATTCACATCGGCCCGCGTGATCGCCTTGCGCTGATCGGCCGCAATGGCGCGGGCAAAACCACACTGCTCAAACTGATCGGCGGGCAGGTCGATGCGGACAAGGGCACCCGCTCGATCCAGCCCGGCACGCGCATCATCACGCTGGAGCAGGACCCGTTCTTCACCGGCTACGATACGCTGATGGACTTTGCGCTATCGGGCAAAGACGCCCCGCCCCGCCACGAAGTCGAGGCTATCGCCGGCCAGCTTGGCATCGATCTTTCGCGCAAGGCCGATAGCGCCAGCGGTGGTGAGCGCCGCCGTGCAGCTCTGGCACGCGCGCTTGCCAGCGAGCCTGACCTTCTACTGCTCGATGAGCCGACCAACCACCTCGATCTTGCCGCCATCGATTGGCTGGAAGACTGGCTGATGCGCTACAAGGGCGCGTTCGTGGTGATCAGCCATGACCGCACATTCCTTGAACGGCTAACCAAAGCGACACTGTGGCTGGACCGTGGATCGCTGCGCCGCAAGGACATCGGCTTTGGCAGTTATGAGGCGTGGATGGAAACGGTCTACGCCGAAGAAGCCCGCGCAGCTGATAAGTTGGACGCCAAGCTGAAGATCGAAGCGCACTGGCTGGAACGCGGCGTCACCGCGCGGCGCAAACGCAATCAGGGCCGCCTTGAAAAGCTGTGGGAGATGCGCGCCCAGCGTGCCGCCATGCTCACCCCGCAAGGCACCGCAAAACTCGCCATCGCCAGCGATGATGCCAAAAGCAAAGCGGTTATCGTCGCCGATCACGCCACCAAGTCGTTCGGTGATCGCCCGATTATCAAGGACTTCACACTGCGCATCACGCGCAAGGACCGCATCGGCGTCGTCGGCTCGAACGGCGCGGGCAAAACCACGCTGCTCAAACTGCTCACCGGCGAACTCGAACCCGATAGCGGCACGATTACGCTGGCCAAGACGCTGCAAGGCATCATGATTGATCAGCAGCGCAGCCTGATGTCGCCCGAAAAGCGCGTGCGCGATGTGCTGGCCGATGGCAGCGACTGGATCGATGTGCGCGGCGTGCGCAAGCACATCCACGGCTATCTCAAAGACTTCCTGTTCGATCCGAACCTCGTCGAAGCGCGCATCGGCACGCTGTCCGGCGGCGAACGTTCACGCCTTCTGCTCGCCCGTGAATTCGCGCGTTTCTCGAACCTGCTTGTGCTCGATGAGCCGACCAACGATCTCGATCTGGAAACGCTCGATCTGTTGCAGGAAGTCATCTCCGACTACGATGGCACCGTGCTGATCGTCAGCCATGACCGCGATTTCCTCGATCGCACCGTCACGATCACGCTCGGTATGGATGGCTCTGGCCGCGTTGACATCGTCGCGGGCGGCTATGCCGATTGGGAAAAGATGCGCAAAACCCGCAATGCGGCGGGCGCAAAGGCCACGGCAAAGCAGGCCCCCTCACCTGTCATCGCGCCGCCGCCGCCCAAGAAGGGCAAGCTGTCCTACAAGGACCAGCGCGATTACGAACTCTTGCCCAAGCGGATCGAAGAACTCGACGCCGCCATCGCACGCGGCGAAACCCAGTTGGCCGATCCGGACCTCTACAGCAAAGACCCCAAGAAGTTCGATGCCCTGATGGCAGCCCTCGCCAAAGTCCGCGCTGAAAAGGATGCGGCAGAAGAACGCTGGTTGGAACTGGCCGAAATGGTTGAAGGCTAAAGCCTGCGCCCCACCTAAACAGGGGGCGCAGGCCTGAAGTGTTACGCTTTCAACGCCGCCGAAGTGCGTTCCTCGATCCGCTTTTCCAGAATCGACAGCGGCATCGCGCCTTCCAGCAGCACTTCATGGAACTGCTTGATATCAAACTTCGCGCCCAGCGCCTTTTGCGCCTTTTCGCGCGCGCGTGTCCAGGCAATGTGGCCGATCTTATAACTGCAAGCCTGCCCGATCATCGTGCAATAGCGTTCCACTTCGCGGAGCGTACGCGGGCGGGTAAAGCCTGTCGTCGCCACCATGTAGTCGGTCGCCTTTTCGCGGCTCCAGCGCTTGGAGTGAATGCCCGTGTCGACGACCAGCCGTGTCGCGCGGAACAGGAACGACTGAAGGTAACCGGCTTTCTCGATGCCGTCATAAGCGCCCAGTTCATCGGCCACTTGCTCGGAATAGAGCGCCCAGCCTTCGGAATAGGCCGAAAAGCCGCCAGTCTTGCGGATCAGCGGAATGCTGTCTGACCTTTGCGCGAGGCTGATCTGCAAGTGGTGGCCCGGCGTGCCTTCATGATAGGTCAGCGATGGCAGCGTGTACTTCGGCCAGTCCGACACTTCTTTAAGGTTGATCCAGTAAATCGCCGGACGGCTGCCATCGAGTGACGCGGAATAGTAATAGCCGTTTGCCGCGCCGTCCTGAATTTCCACCGGCACGGCCCGAATGTCGAGCGGCTGATCCGGCAGCGTGGCGAACGCGCGCGGAAGCAAAGCGTTCATCTTCTTCACACCGGCGTTCAGGCTGGCGATCAGTTCCGCACGGCTTTCAGGCGTATTGGCGTAAAGCTGCTCGGGAAGGGTGTTCAGCGCGGCCAGACGCTCGCCCACCGTTCCTTTGGTGTAGCCCGCAGCCTTCAGGACCACATCCAGTTGCGCGGTCAATTCGGCCACTTGCTCCAGCCCGATCTGGTGGACTTCCTCCGGCGTAAAATTCGTTGTCGTCGCCTGCGCCAATGCAGCAGCATAGATCTCGTCGCCGCGCGGAATGCGCCAGGCACCGTCGCCTGCGGCACTGGTCGGCTTGAGCTCTTCGAGCAGCGCGATCTGGCGGTCGATTGCAGGGTAAATCGCATCGCGCACAATCGCTTCGGCGCGCGGTTGCCATTGCCCCGCAATGCCCTTTGCCGCAGTGCGCCGCACCAGCGATTGGACCATCGATGAATTGCCCGGTGCGGGTTCGCGCAGCTTGGCCAACTGGCCCAGCGCCAGATCAAGCGTCCAAGCCGGGGCAAGAATGCCGCGCCCTGCCTGCTCACGCTGTTCTGTAATGTCATCGTCAATCGCGGTGGCAAGCTGCGCAAGACGCGCAAGATAGGCCTCTGCATCCTCGACCGAATTCATCGGATGGGTGGAATCGAGGAAATCCGGCACATTGAACGCCGAACAAAACCGCTGGGTAATGCGATAGGGCGATTGCGGATTGTCGATGCCGAAACGCGGGCCATCAAGGCGGCGCTCAAGCTGGTAGCGCACCACATCAAGGTTGACCTTCATCGCATCCGACAGCGCCTTGTCGTCGATCTTCGCCAGATCGGCCAGCGATGCGCGGGTTTGCGCAACCGAAGCCGCGCGTCCTGCGGCGCTATCATCGCCCAGCTTTGACCGCAGCCCGGCCATCGCGCCCTTATCAAGCCCCAGCGAGGTCGCCTGTTCGGGCGAAAGCAAAAGCTGGTCGTTGAAAATGCGGGTAAACAAGGCATCAAGCTTTGCATCCTCACCGCCAAGCGCGGCTGCGAATGACAAACCGGGGCGGAAAGCCAGCGCCGTTGCCGCACTTGCTGATGCTACGAAAGAACGGCGGCTGAAACGAAAGGTCATCGGCATCATCTCCGGTTGTCAATATCTTGCAGGTCGGTGCCACAGGCGCAGCGCGGTTTAAAGATGTTTTTGTTGCAGAAGAAACTTTCTAACAGCAGCAAAAGTCCAGATCAGCAATGCGGCACATCGTGCCAACAGACCACCAAGCCGGACGGGACATGCCCCGAACACGCAAATCCCTTGCCTCTCCACGCGCTTTATAGGAAAGCGAAAAAACACCGTTCCGGTTAATGGGCCGCACCATGATCAATCGAATTCGCGACATTCGCCGCCAAAAGGGCCTCACATTGGCCGATGTCGCCGCGCGCTGCGACCCGCCGACAACGGCGCAAACCATCGGCCGGCTTGAAACCGGCATGCGCAGTTTGTCGCTCGTTTGGATGAACCGGATCGGAGCCGCGCTTGGCGTTGAACCGCAATTGCTGCTCAAACCGGACGAGGAATCCCCGGCCCGGTTTGTCGCGCGCCTTGGTGCCTATGGCGCTGAAGCCTTGGCCAAACCGATGGATGCCATCTTGCCTGTCGCGCTCGATGGCTCGGCCCGCCTGATGGCCATGGCGGTCGATGCCAGTGCCGGTGAATACCGCGCTGGCGATCAGGTGTGGATCCGCCAGATCGAGCCTGACGACTTTGCACGCGCTTTCAACCGCGATGTCCTCGCCCCGCGCCCCGGTGGCCGCTTTGCCTTTGGCCGCCTGATCGATCATCGCGATGGTCGCATCGCCCTGCTGCCCCCCGGCGCAGGCCAGCGTCAGGTCATCATTGACCGGCCATCATGGCTGGGCCTTGCCGAAATGCTGGTGCGCAAGCTCTGACATGTTGCGCCTGCTCTCCATTTCTACGCTCTATCCTGCGCCCGGACGCACCGGCTTTGGCCGCTTTGTCGCGCGGCAGATGGAAGCGCTCGCCGCGCGGGGTGACTGGCACGTCACCGTGATCAACCCCATCGGTCTGCCCCCCCTCCCCTTGAAGCGCTACGCCCCCTTGCGCGCGATCCCGCCGGTGGAAAACCAGGGTGCCGTCACGGTCCATCACCCCCGCTTCGCCTTGATCCCCGCCATCTCGGGTCCGATCAATCCCGCGCTCATCGCCAACGCCGTCCTGCCCTTGGCCAAGCGCCTCCATGCGCAAACGCCATTCGATATGGTCGATGCCCAGTTCTTTTATCCCGATGGCCCGGCCGCCGCCAAGATCGCGCGCGCACTCGGCTTGCCATTGGCCATCAAGGCGCGCGGATCAGACATTCATCTGTGGGGCAAAAGCGCCCTCGCCCGCCGCCAGATGCTCAGCGCCGCCCGTCATGCCAGCGCCCTCCTGTCCGTATCGCAGGGTCTGGCCAAAGACATGGCAGCCATGGGCATGGCCGAAGCCACAACCCATGTTCATTACACCGGGCTTGATCGTGACCGCTTCCAGCCGCTTGACCGCAAAGCCTCGCGGCAACGGATTTCGGGCATTCCGGCGCTTGATGTGCCACCCGGCGGGCCACTTCTGTTAAGTGTCGGTGCGCTTGTCCCCATCAAAGGCCAAGCCATCGCCATCCGCGCCCTCACCCATCTGTCCGATGATGTGCGTCTGGTCATCGCAGGCACCGGCCCCGAGGAAGCCGCGCTCAAAGCCCTTGCCAATGAACTGGGCCTCGCAGCCCGCGTCCACTTTCCCGGCGCGGTTGAGCATGACCTGCTCCCGCACTTGCTATGCGCTGCCAATGCCATGGTGCTCCCCTCCGAACGCGAGGGCCTTGCCAACGCGTGGATCGAAGCGATTGCCTGCGGCACGCCCGTCATCATCCCTGATATCGGCGGTGCGCGCGAAGTCGTGCGGGACGATAGCGCTGGCAGGATCGTCGAACGCACCCCCGAAGCCATCGCCCAAGCCGTAACCGGATTGCTCGCCAACCCGCCCAGCCAGCAGTCCGTTGCCGCCAATGCCGAGCGCTTTAGCTGGTCAAAAAACGCGGCCGCGCTTTCCGAAATCTACAAAAAAGCGGCGGCAAAGCCCTGAAGCCCGCCGCCGCAAATTCTGGGTAATCTTAAGAGTTACACGCCTTCGCGCGCCAGCCGCTCTTGCTTGTCCAGCGCGGTTTCGGTTGGCACAAAGCTGTTCGGATTGACCTTCAGCCAGATCAGGATCGGCGCGGCCATATAGATCGAGCTATATGTGCCCACGAAAATCCCCAGCGTGATCGCAGCGGTAAATCCGAAGATCACATCCGGCCCCAGCAACAGCAGCGCTGCCAGCGTAATCAGGATCGAGAGCGACGTCACAATCGTGCGCGCCAGCGTTTCGTTTACCGACAGGTCGAGCAATTCGGGCATCGGCATCTTGCGGAACTTCTTCATGTTCTCGCGGATGCGGTCATAAACCACGATCGTATCGTTCAGCGAATAGCCGATCAGCGTCAGCAATGCCGCCACGATGTTCAGATCGAACTCCATACCGGTCACCGCAAACAGCCCCAGCGTCAGCGAAACGTCGTGGAACAGCGCGAACAGCGCGCCTACGCCGAACTGCCATTCAAACCGGATCCAGATATAGGCCGCCACGGCCAGCGCCGCAAAGCCCAGCGCCTTGAACGCATCCCAGCCCAGTTCCTTGGAAACCTTGCCCGATACGGAATCGACCCCGTCAATCCGCGCATCGGCATGGTTCTTCTTGATGTCTGCCGTGATCGTGCGCGCCATTTTGTCAGACAGCGCAGCATCGCTATCCGCGCCTTCGGGCAGCTTCATCCGGATCGAAATCTCGTTGGGCTTGCCATAACGCTGGATAATCGGCTCACCATAGCCAAGCTTGTCCACCTGGCTGCGCAGTTCCACCACCGGGGCTTCCGGGCTGCGCTCAAACGTCACGCGGATCATTTGTCCGCCCACGAAATCGACACCGAAGTTGAGGCCCTTGGTCAGCACCAGCCCCCAGGACGCGGCGATCAGGATCATGCTGACGATGTAGAACGGCACCCGCCACTTCAGGAAGTGGATGTTGGTATCGTCAGGAACGAGTTTGAGGAGTTTCATGGTTCCGGTCTCCCCTTACAAATTCAGGTCGGAAGGACGCGCGCGGCGCAGCCACTGCATGACCCACAACCGCGTCAATGTCACCGCCGTGAACACCGATGTAACGATGCCGATCATCAGAACGATGGCAAAGCCCTTCACCGGCCCCGATCCGAAGGCAAACATCAGCACCGCTGCAATAACGTTGGTGATATTGGCATCAAAAATCGCGCGGCTGGCTTCCTTATAGCCCATCTCGACCGCAGCCACGACCTTGCGCCCGCGATGCCGCTCTTCGCGGATACGCTCGTTGATCAGCACGTTGGCATCCACCGCCGCACCAATCGTCAGAACGAAGCCCGCGATGCCCGGAAGGGTCAGCGTCGTGTTGATCACCGCCATGATCCCGAGGATCATCAGCACGTTAATGATCAAAGCCACGTTAGCATAAACGCCAAAGCGCCCATAAGTCACGAAGATGAACACCATCAGCGCCAGCGTGCCGACGCCCATCGCAATCATCCCGCGACGGATCGAATCCGCGCCAAGATCCGGCCCGACAGTACGCTCTTCCACCACCTTCAAATCCACCGGCAGCGCGCCGGACCGCAGCGAAATCGCCAGCGAGTTTGCGCTTTCCGCCGTGAACCGGCCCGAGATAATCGCGCTGCCACCAAGGATCGGCTCGTTGATCGTCGGTGCGGACAGAACTTTGCCGTCAAGGATGATGGCAAACTGTTTGCCGGTATTCTGCGTCGTCAACTTCGCGAACTTTGCCCCGCCTTCGGTATTGAAGGTGATGTTGACGACGGGTTCGTTGGTTTGCTGGTTGTTGGTCTGCTGCGCATTGGTCAGCTGATCGCCGCGAATGCCGCCCAGCCGCTTGACCGCGATAGCAGGCACACCGCCACCCTCGGCCGGGCTGATAAACGGCACAATCTCGCTGCCAGCAGGCGCAATTCCTTGCGCCACATCGGATGGCAATGCTGCGGTATCAACCAGCTTGAATTCCAGCTTGGCGGTCTGGCCCAGCAGGTTCTTCAAGGCCTGCGGGTCTTGCAAGCCCGGAACCTGCACCACGATGCGCGTGGGGCCGGAACGGATGATCGTCGGCTCTTTGGTGCCCAAGGCGTCGATGCGCTTGCGCACCACTTCCACCGCCGTGTCCATCGCCTGCGTCACCGCCTGATCGACGCCCGCATTGGTCGGCTTGAGGATAAAGCGATTGCCGTCACTGACGTTGATATCCCAATCGCGCTGGCCGGTCAGGCCCGCACCATTGGTCAACGGCAGGATCGCCTCGCGCACGGCATCGACTTGCGCGGGGTTCGCCACCACAAATGTCAGCGCGCCATCGCGGTTGGATATGTCGCTGATGCGGATGTTCTTGCCATCCTGCCGCAGCTTGGTGCGCACAGACTCTTCCATGCCCTCGATACGCTGTTGGCGCACCTGGGTAGGATCGGCCTCCAGCAGGATGTGGCTACCGCCTGCCAGATCAAGGCCAAGGTTAACCTTGGGTTCGGGCAGAGCGGATGGCCAGGAAAGGCCCATGGTGGAGGTGAGCGAGGGGATCGCGGCAACCACGCAAACCAGCGTGATGAACCAGAGCCAGATCACCTTCCAGCGCGGAAATTCGAGCATGGGCGGTCAGCTTTCGAAAACAGGATCAGTCGTTTGCAGGGGTCGCGCCGGCAGGCGGGATAATGTCACCCAGCGTGGAACGCACGGCCTTCACTTTAACACCGGGCGCCAGTTCCAGTTCGACGTAATGATCGTCGAGCTTCATCACTTTGCCGATCAATCCGCCCGCCGTTACAACCATGTCGTTCTTTTTAAGCGCGGCGATCTTGGCCTTATGCTCTTTCTGCTGGCGCATTTGCGGGCGCAGGATCAGGAACCAGAAGATAAAACCCATGGCCACAAGTGGCAAAAAGCTCATCCATGCAGGCGGTTCACCAGTTGAGGGAGCGGCAGCGGCAAGTAGCGTCAACATCATAAGTCCATTTCTGGGATCGCGTGTCCGGTATTGCAACAGCGCACGGCTTGTTATGTGATAACAAAGTGCGCCGAACAAGGCTTGGTCGCGCGGTTAGCAGCTTGGAAACGGCAAAGCAATCAAACGCCCGTTACCTTCGGGGTGCGAAGCCTGATGATGCCAAACACACCATTTCGCCAATCGGGCGCTTGCCAAGGCGCAAGGTGCTGCTTATAGGCCCGCTCCAAGGTCGGGACGTAGCGCAGCCTGGTAGCGCATCACACTGGGGGTGTGGGGGTCGGAGGTTCGAATCCTCTCGTCCCGACCAAGATCGCAGCATCGGCAAGAGGCCGGATGCTGCGCAAAATCAATCAAGCATCATGTCATCGTCTGCTGCGCCCACCACGGCGCGGCCGATGGAATCGATCAGCGCATTGAGCGCAACCGGCTTCATGATCACATCGTTGGCCCCTGCGGCAAAGCAGCGGTCTTTCAGATCGGGCGCGGTATCGGCGGTCACCACGATGATCGGAATTTGCGCCTGGTATTCGGCGGAGCGTTGGTGTGCAATCGCGGTCAATCCGTCCATGCCGGGCATGCGCAAGTCCATCAGGACAAGGTCGTAGGGTGCTTGGGAAAGCATTTTCAATCCGGTGGGCGCGTCTTCTGCTTCGGCCATTTCCACGCCGATCACGCTCAGCATGTCCTTCACGACTCGCCGGTTCAAGGCATCGTCTTCAACGAAGATCACGCGCATGAATTCATGTTCCTAAACGCACTGCTTATCACGGGCACACTAGGCAACTTTTTTGTGCAAATCGCTGTTTTTAAATGCTTTGGCAAGTTCGGCAATCAAGACTGCCGGTTTGAGCGGTTTTTGCATGACAACATCGGCATTTTTGTTTGGTACCATAACATTCTGCCCGTCTACAGCAGGCGCAAGCAAGAGAAAAGTTACAACGTCATATAGTTTTGACGTGGCGAGAACTTGCTCAAGCAGTTCAGGCCTGCATTCCTCCTCGGGCATGGCGGAAGTATCGATGATGATCACACCAACATTGCCAAGCTGCAACAGCCCCTCGGCTTGCTCAAGCGTCCTTGCGCCGATTACGCCGTCCACATGCGGCTCGATCACCGCCTTTACTTTGGCCTGACGCAGCTCGTTGTAATCGACCATAAGCGTCAGACGCCCGCTGGCCGGTGCGGCAGCTTCCGTCACCCCGGTCACGGCTGCAACATCCGGCGCTCCGGCAACCGGCAGAACGATGCGGAAGGTCGATCCCACGCCTTGCTGGCTGGTCGCACTGATCTCGCCGCCCAAGGCCGTCAGAATATTGCGGCATATCGAAAGGCCAAGGCCCGTCCCGCCAAAATCGCGCGACATGCCGTTATTCACCTGATGGAACGGCTCAAAGATCAATTGCAATTGATCTTGCGGAATGCCGATCCCGCTGTCTGTAATGCAGATTTCAAGGTTTTGATCATCCAGCATTGCCGCGCGCAGCGATACCTTGCCCTCAAGTGTAAACTTGATCGCATTGGCCAGCAGATTGAACACCACCTGCCGCAAACGTCCGCCGTCGGTATAGCTCACCGGTGGTACGCCAGCACCATCCAGCTCCAGCGCGATGCCTTTGCCTTGCGCCTCGCCCTGCCACAACTGGCAGCTCTCCGACAGAATCTTGCCGATATCGCAAGCCTGTTTGTTCACCGTGATCTCGCCGCCTTCGGCTTTGGCGGTGTCGAGCAGATCATCGACCAGCGCCTGCATCGTCTGCCCCGCCCCCAGCACCAGACTGACGCGTTCGCGCGTGCTCTTGTCGATGCTGTCATCGGCCAGGATTATCTGCGTCATCCCCATAATGCCGTTCAACGGCGTGCGGATTTCATGGCTGGTCATCGCAAGGAAGTCTGTCTTGGCGCGCAATGCGGTTTCCAGCCGTGCGTTCACATCGGTCAGGATCGTATTGGCATCGCGCACTTCATTGCGGCTTTTGCGGATCGAAAGGAACGCCAGCCCGGTCACCACAATCAACGCAAGGGCAGCGATCAACAGCCCGGTGGCAATCGTGCCCCGCTGGCGCGCAATCTCGACATCGCGCTGCAATTGCCCCTGCTTCAGTTCGGCAATCCGCGTCTTCTGGTTGGCCGAGGTAAACTGCGCCTCCAGCAGTTGCGAGCTGGTGGACGTGATCAGGTTGCGCACTTCCCCGTCCAGACGCTGGAACGCTTGCAGGTGGCGCAGCGCCAGTTCGGACTGGCCCGTGCGCGCATAGAAATCCGCCGCGACTTTGTGCAATTCGCGATAGGAAAGATCGGTTCGCTCCAGATCGGTCCCCGAAAACAGACGGTCCAGCAGTGCCACAGCTTCCTGATCCCGGCCTTGCCGGATCGCAATCATGGCTTGAACGCCGTAAACAAACGGCAGCCAATCGCGCGCTTCGGGGTTGCGTCCCAGCCGTTCGGCAAGCCTTGCGTTTTGTGCGGCCTTGCCCAACTGGCCCATTTCAATCTGGACTTGCGCCAGATTGCTCAGGACCCGCATTTCCAGCATCGGGCTTTCCAGCGCCCGCGTATTGGCCAGCGCTGCGCCATAGGCCTTTTCCGCATCGGCCCAGCGCCGCAGCGCGCGATAGGCCTCGCCGCGATTGTTGTTGGCACTCAGCGCAATGCCGGGGTCGTCGTTATAGATTTCCTGCGCCTGATCGAAATAGGACAGCATGCGCTGATAATCGCCAGCTTCCCAATAGATCTGCCCGATATCCTGAAGCGCCAAGGCTTCTGATCGCTTCTCGCCGGCCTTGCGGAAAATGCGGTGCGCCTCAAGGTAGCTGGTCAGCGCTTCGGACGCTTTGCCCATGATGCCTGCCACAGCACCTTGTGACCGCATGATATCGCCGTGGAGCTTCGTTTCGGGTGCCGCGGCTTTGACCAGCGCGATGGCTTCCCCCAAGCCTTCTTGCGCAGCCTCCAGCCGGTTCAGGCCGATATTGGCCTCGATCTTGAGCCACAGCGCTGTAGCACGCGCGATTTGCTGCTCTTTGCCGGTAAACTTGTCTGTAATGGCCAGGGCTTTGTCCGAATCCCGCAGCGCTGCGGCGGGGTCTGCCATCATGTCCGCTTTTGCACCCGCAATCGCCTTGTCAAAGGCGGCTGTATCAGACGACGCAGCCCACGCGACCGTGGGCTGCGCACACAGATACAAAAGGGCGATCAACACGACATGGAGACAGTGGCGCATATAAGCAGAGTAACCGCGATGGGTTAAAACTCAAATAAACACCCCAATTCTCAATTCATCTCCACGTCTCTTTGAAAGTGCGCCACCCCTCAGAAGCGCGTTCTGAATTGGCCGCCCACTGTCCAGCGCGCAATATCCTGGCGTACGTTGCGGGTTTCCATGCTGCTGAAGATCGCAAGGTTGGTCTTTCCGTCAGCCATCGCAGCACCATAGTGCGCTTCGGCACGGATGCGGCGGCGGGCGGGATCGGCAATGTCAAAGCGCTGCGTGATAGCCCCGCGCTCACCGGTTTCACGATCCACCACCCCGATCGAGGTGAATTCGACCTGGCCTGCTTCCACTTGCAGCGGCTGCGCTACGGTAAAGCGCAGATTGTCGTTCGAACCCAGCAGATTGGATTTGGCAAAGCCCACTTGCCAGGCGGTGCTGGTCATCTTGGCCAACCGGAAGCTGGCGTTGCGATCAGAGCTTGTGCGGGCAACCGTGGCCGAAGCAAACACCTGCAAGGTATCGCCGATCATCGTATCGGATGAAAGCGTGGCGCTACGCGATACCGTGCCCTTGCCAAAGTCATCCGATGAAAGCGAACGGACCCCCAACATCGCGCGTTCTTCATGCAACTGCGTGAGCGCAATATTGACATTGGTGCGCGGCCCGAACGAGCGTTCAAACCGTACGTTCAGGGCCGTGGCATTATAATCCCCCAGCAAACGCTGCTGCTCGAACAGGTCGCTCGACGCTGGCGTATTGCGGAAGTCGTCCTCGATATCGCGGCGGTTGTTGGTCACACCAAAGTTGATGCGCAGATTTGGCGCAACCTTCACCCGCGCCGCCATATGGGCATCGCCCGAGGCAAAGCCGAGCAATGGATCATTACCGCCGGTCAAAGGGTTGAAATCCGATGAAAGCTGCATCGCGCCATTGCCTGCGATGGACAGCGCGCCATCGCCCGAACCTGCTGCAAACGAAGCCACACCGTCAGGTGCCGTAATTTCGAACGACGATGCAAAACCGGGCTGCAAACCGAACCGCGTTTCACGGGTCATGAACCGGCCCTTCATCGCATAGCTCCAGCCGTTGCCGGTCTGGCCGATCCCGGCTTTGGCATTGTCTGTCAGGCTCGCAAACCGTGGCTTGCTTGGCGTCAAGCCATAGCTTCCTTCGCGGAAACCGGCATCGCCGCTAACCCATGTCATGAACAGGTCATACATGTAAGATTGGAACGCGCGCCCGTTCACCGATTGGTTGAACAAGCGGCTGGACAGCGGGATAAGGAAGTCGCGTTCGGAGCCGTCTAACGCTTCAAAAGCTGTAAAATAGGCGTTACTACCGGCCCAATCTGCCTGCACACCTTTGGCAAGCAAGGATCTGGCATTTACTTCTTTGCCGCTTGTCTTGTTTTTCGAAGCGCCATCGAAAGAATAATACTTCAACTTGCTGAAATCGAGTGCGGACTGGGCGGCCTGGATATCCAGCAAGCCAT
>CAZSTP010000004.1:0-32243 GCA_964609325.1 uncultured Novosphingobium sp.
GCTGGCGCTGGCGGGCAAAGCCGATACAACCATTGGGCGCCACCTCGCTGCGATAGGTTGGAAGCATCGGCAGGACGGCCACGTGCCACCGAGTATGCGAGATGCGCATATGGTGATCGCCGATACGCTCGCCGGGATCCGCCGCGAGGCGAGGGCGCGGCCCAGTGCGCGCAAGGCCGCAATCACTGCCCGCGAACTGGCGGCGATGATTGCGGCGGCCGCTGGACAGGGCACGCGCGAAATACGCGACCGGGCGATCCTGGCGCTGGGATTGGCAGCAGCACTACGACGCTCCGAACTCGTCGCGCTTGAATTGCGCGATGTCGAACTGGTCGAAAAGGGGCTGAAACTGACACTGCGCCATTCCAAGACCGATCAGGAGGGGAAGGGCCAGGTGATTGCGGTGCCCACGGGCAAGACACTCAAGCCCGTGCACCGGCTCAAGGCCTGGGTAGCGGTGCGCGGCGGCAAGGCGGGGCCGTTGTTCTATCAGATCGATCCCCAAGGCAGGCTGACGGACAAACCCATGTCAGACCGCTCGATTGCGCGGCTGATCCAGAAATATGCCGGGATCGTGGGGCTCGATCCTGAAACAATAGGCGCCCATTCATTGCGCGCCGGTTTCCTCACCGAGGCATCCCGCGCCGGGGCGACCATCGCCAAGATGCAGGAGGTGTCTCGACATAAGAAGGTCGAAGTGCTGCTGAGCTATGTCCGTTCGGCCGAGCTGTTTGACGACCATGCGGGCGCAGAGTTCCTATAGAGGAAAAGTGCGCCAGTCGGGACAAAGTCGATTTCCCTCCGACCAGAGCTTTGCCATCCCTACAATGAACTATGCCATCGGGTAATCTGTACCTGGATATGAAGAAAGAGCCGCTCCACATCGTTGGGGCGGCTCTTTCCATGACCGGACATCCGGGTGCTCAGCTGACCAGCAAATCCTCACCGAAGTAGGGCTTGAGCCCTGCGTCAGTTTCGGCAGGTGGTGTTCCAGCGGGGTCATTCAGCCAGCGCCACATCCGGCGGATATCGACCGGGCCGTTTACGCAGGACCGCCCCTGATGCTGGTAGTAGTTGTTCGCACGTGGATCCATGTAGATCATCTTGCGCTCTACTTCGTCCAGAATGTCTGCAAAGCGCCAATAGCCTTCCTCGGTCACCTCGACGCTGCGCTTGTCGTTTTCGATCAGGCCCGCGATGCAGCGCAAGGCAAACTGGCCGACGAGTTCGAGCAGATCGACCACGGTAAAGCCGCCGAAATTGTTTGAGTTGGGGCCATAGCACATGAACAGGTTGGGAAATCCTGTTACCATCGAACCGAGGTAGGCGCGCGGACCGTCTTTGGCCCAGGCATCTTCGATGCGCTGCCCGCCCTTGCCGCGCACCTCCATCGGCCAGAGATAATCGTTCGCCTTGAAACCTGTGGCAAAAGTGATGATGTCCAACTCGTGCTCTACACCGCCTGAAACGATCCCTTTGGGCGTAATCTCGTCGATCGGGTCGGTGTTGAGCGAGACATTGTCGCGCAGCAGCGCATCGTAGACGCAATAATCGGAATCCACGCGGATCGGGCGTGATGCCATGGGCGGGAAGTCCGGTATCATCTTTTCCAGCAGATCGGGCCTTGATCCCAGTTTGCGTGTGGCAAATCCCACGCACATGTCGCGGGTCATCTTGTTGGCAAGGCTCAAGGTATGGGGATCGTCGAAAGCGGGATCGACCATGATCCCGGCTTTTGACGTATCGGGATTGATCAGAGCGCCTACCCGAAAACGAACGAAATTGCTGTAGAACGGGAAGTTGCGATCAATCCACAAGGCTTGCGAGGGTAGCTTCTTGAGATAAATCTCGTCTTCAAGGCACCAGTTGGGCTTGCGCTGGAACAGCGTAAGATGTGCCGCGGTTTCGGCGATGACTGGCACGGTCTGGTAGCCTGATGCGCCTGAACCGACCACGGCCACGCGCTTGCCCTTTACGTCTACGCCTTCAGGCCATTCTGCGGTGTGGAAGGCGTGCCCGGCAAAGCTGTCCATTCCCTTGATATCGGGAATCTGCGGGCGTGAGAGGAAGCCGACGCAAGAGATTACGGCGTTGAATTGCTCAGTGACCGCACCAGACGGGCCTTGAGAATCCACGTTCCATTTTGCGTCCGCTTCGTCCCACCGCATCGCGGTGACTTCAGTGTTGAACACGATATTGCCGCGTACGCCGAAATTGTCGGCCACCCATTTGAAGTAGCGCAGATTGTGGTCGCGTGGGGAGTAGCTGTATTCAAAGACGTAATCGTAGCCGAACAAGTGGGTATAGCCACGGCTCGATGTATCCACCCGCGCACCGGGATAGCGGTTTTCGTACCATGACCCGCCGACTTCAGCATTCTTTTCAAATACGACGAACGGAATACCGGCCCTTTTGAGCTGCACGGCAACATTCAGGCCGCAAATGCCGGTGCCGATGACGGCCACTTTGAAGTTATCGACGGCCCGGGGCGGGGTGCCCCCTTGCCAATGGACGCCCCGCGCCCACGGATCAAAGGCGGCTTCCTCTTGCCAGATATGAAGGTCTGCTTCGGGAATATCGTGCCCTGCTGTCAGCGAAAGGCTGGTGCGCAGGCGGCTTTGAGGGCCAAGATCCAGCTCCCCCGCGCCGGCATCGCGATAGCGCTTGAGAAAAGCCGCGCCCTTCGCCTTGAGCAGTGCGGCATCGGCGTCGTTCTTCATTTCGCGTCCGGTGCCGAACTTTGAAGCGGTTCCCGGCGGCATCGCGATGACCTCTTCATCCCCGGTCAACTGATAGAGTAGTCCACGCAGCACCATTGGCGATGCGTACTGCATGGCATCGTCAATCTGCGCATCAGTTGCCGAGAGGAGTTCATTCTTTGGGTTCATGGAAATTCGGTTCCTTCGGCCTGTATGGATTGCGTGGCCGAGCACGGAAGCACTGCAATCGGCATCTCTCATCCTTCATTGCGCTTCGCAGGGCGCATCTGTTCTGGCGGCGCTTTTTACGACTGCCTACCGAACCAGTGTGCCAAAAAAATGCATTAGCACAAGTGCATTATGCGATTTGCCTGTTCACACGGTTAGAGACTGCCAAACCTGCGCGTGTGAGGATCAAGTCAAATCCTGAAACTTCCTTTTCAGCGAAAGCAATTCTGCAAAACCTTCTGGACGGCCATGATAGCGATGCTATAAAGCGAAATGCAGACTGTATGTAGCAGCGAGGCCAGTGTGCGGCTGAGGGATGCTGCAATGGAGAGGCAAGCAAGGACATGGTTCGCAATCCTGACGATATGCAGGCGATTCTTTCGGCGCTCTTGCCTCATGCGAACAAGATTTCTGCCGTTACACCAATGAATACAGGCTTTTCCAACGATACCTATCTGCTCGAAGGGGCGGACCTGATCCTGCGCCTGCCACCTGCGGCAGGGGCCATGCTGGATGGGCATGACGTGATCGGTCAAGCGCGGATCTATGCCGCGCTGGGCCGCACTCCCGGTGCACCGCCCGTACCGCGCATCGCCCATGTCGAGGACGGCGCCGAATTGCTGGGCGCGCCATTTTTCATCATGGGCCGTGTGCCGGGTGAATCGGTGAACGACATCGAGATGCAGCCCTGGTTTACCCAGGCGCCCGATGCCGTGCGCCGCGCGATGTGTGTGGATTGGGTATCGGCGTTCGGCAATCTTGCGCGGCTGGCCCCGCTTGATGTGCTGGGGCCGCCCGTATCGCCCGAAGACGATCTGCGCATGTGGCAGCGCTTTGCAACGGCGGCGCAGTGCCCGCAACTGGCAGACATGATCGAACGCCTGCTGCAAGCGCCCGCCCCGATCAGCGGTGCGCCTGCGGTTGTGCAGGGCGATTCGAAACTGTCGAACCTGATGTGGGACAATTACCGCATGTCCGCCATGCTGGACTGGGAGATGAGCCTGAACGGCGAGCCGATGGCCGACCTTGGCTATATGCTCTATCTGTTTGAAAGCGAATATCACGGTGCCACGCGCGCGCCAAAGCTTTCGGGCATGTTGAACCGTGCCGAAGTGATTGCGCTGTGGGAAGAGGTTTCGGGCCGGTCGGCTGCGGGCATCGCCTGGCATGAAATTGCCCAGATTGCCAAGATCACCGCGATCATCGCCGAAGGTACCAACATGTTCAATACCGGACGCAGCACCGACCCCAAGCTCGCCTATTTCAAGCAGAACCTTGATTATTACCTTGGCGTGGTCGCATCCATGCTGGGCGGCAACGGTTACTGAAAAGCAGGTTTTTGCGATCACATCTGCACACAAGGAAACAGCACTCATGGTCCCGACAATTGCGGCGCTGACCGGCGCGGACGAGTTCTTCAATCACCAGATCGTCAATACTTTTGCCGCGGTGGCAACGCCGGAACGCGCGTGGACCGAAAAGGCGTGGTTCACGCTGATGCGCAAGGACGGTTCGCTTCAGGCCAGCTTCGGCCTTGGAAAATATGCCAACCGCAATGTCGTTGACGGCTTTGCCGGGGTGCAGATCGGCACACGCCAGATGACCGTCCGTGCAAGCCGCGTGCTGGCATCCGCGCCTGAATCGATGGGCGTGGGTCCACTGGGGTATGAGGTGGTCGACCCGCTGAACGCGATCCGCCTGACATTGGCCGAAAATACTGCGCAGCCTTTGCGTTTTGAATTGACCTTTCACGCCACGATGCCCGGCTTTTTCGAAAACCGCGACGTGGTGATCCAGGCGGGCCGCGCAGCATCCGATGTCATCCGTTTCCATCAGGCGGGCACTGTATCGGGCTGGATCGAGATCGAGGGCGAACGCCATGAGGTGAACCCTGATGACTGGTTCGGCTTTCGCGACCGGTCATGGGGCGTGCGCGAACATGTCGGCCTTGATCCGGCAGACCTGGTGCCAGCAGGCGGGCACGGCACGACCGGTGGCAACAAGGCCGGAAGTGCGTTCCATTTCAACTGGCTGGTATCGAAGATCGATCGTGCAGATGGCACCAGTTATGATCTGGCCTATTATTTCCGCGATTTTGGCGGCGAAGGACCACCTGCGTTCTTCAGCGGTTACATCAATGAAAGCGATGGACGGCAGATACCGATCCTGCACCTTTATCCCGAAATTGATTACCGCGTGTCTGACCGTGGCGCGATGCGTGGCACGGTGACGGCAATCATCGCGGGCAAGGGCAAATCGGTGGAGGAACGGGTTTTCGAAATCGAGGTCATCAACCCCGAAATGGGCTTTCGCCTGCTGCCGGGAATGTATGGCGAATGGAAGGGGCAGATCCACGGCAGTTACAAGGGCGAGGCGTTCCTTGATGGGGAAACCATCGACGATGTGAACAACCCTGCCAAGCTGGCCGAAACCTATCGCTGGCAAATCCGCGACCGGCCCGTCCGCATCCGTGAAGGCGCAAACAGCGGCTTTGGTGATATGGAAAGCATCATTCTGGGTGAATACCCCGGCGTGCGCTTCGTCTGAAACGGACAATGGGCGCGCCGCGCAAATCTGGCCGGGGTGGCAATATTGAAGCCCAGCGCGAACGCGCGATTGCCACCCGGGCCGCGATTCTGGACGTGGCGCGCCGGTTGTTTGCCGATGTGGGCTTTCATGCTGCAGGCACTGTCGAGATTGCCGCGCGGGCGCAGCTTACGCGCGGCGCGCTGTACCATCACTTTGCCGACAAGGAGGACTTGTTCGCCGCCGTTTTCCGGATTGTCGCTGAAGAATTGAACGCGCGGTCAAGGTCTGCGGTGGCAGAGCTTGCGGGCGATCTGTGGCCACAAGTGACCGAGGCTTTCCGGCACTATCTGATGCTGGTGGCCGAAAATGCCGAATATCGGCGCATCCTGCTGATTGATGGACCGGCAGTGCTGGGGTGGGCGCGCTGGCGCGATCTGCACAGCGAATTTGTCGCCCAGGGCACTGCGGATGCGCTGCACATGCTGATGGATCAGGGGACGGTTGAACGGCAACCCGTAGCGGCGCTGGCCGGGATGATCCAGGCAGCCTTGCACGATGCCGCGCTGACCATTGCCAACGCCCCGCAACCCGTGGCAGCGGCCGCCGAAGCCATGGCCGCATTTTCATTCATCATGCGCGGAATGAGGCGACTGCCAACCGCGGCATGACGCAACAAGCGATCATGCCGGCGGTGGGCGGTCACAACCTACCGATCAGAGGTGCTTGATTTCCTTGAGCGTCAGCGAGCTGACAAGGCCACGCGCGTCGGTGCTGATCTTGTCCATCGGGATGTAGACCATCTTCATGCCGATGATGATGGCAACGGCATTGCCGCGAATGCGATCAACCCGGCCGACGCGACGGCCATCAGCGGAAAATACCAGATCGCCGACTTTGGCAACTGAAACAGCAGCTGTAGCGGCGGCGGCATCTTGTGCGTGCACTGCAGCAGGGACCGCACACAGACCGAGGGCAAGTACGAGGGCAGAAGTAATCTTCATGTCAGTCACCAATATTACAATATGATGGGGACGGTTCGACCCGCCTGGAATCGCATTTAATACCTGCCTTCTTAATTGTCGATAGTGATTCGAAAAATATCTGGACGCAAGTGCAGCATCGCGCCAAAGGCCCTTGCGCACGTTGCTGCGTGCATCCATGCTGCACTGTGCGGCCGATGCGACAAGCGCCGTTCGTGCCAAGTTGGGGGAGCCTGATTCTGGAATGACCGTGGACAGCAAACCGATTGAGGACACGTTGCAACAGGACCAGCCAAAGTTGGCTGGGCCAACGCAATCTGGCGCCACCGGCAAGCGCGCCGTCGGCAGGCCGCGGCGGCTGACGCTGGATGCCATCATCGATGCAGCCTGCCAGGTTGGCATTGAACGGCTGGAACTGGCCAGTGTTGCCCAGATACTGAACACCGGGGTGGCCACGCTCTATGGTTACATCAAGGGGCGTGATCATCTGCTGGAACTTGTGGCTGACCGGCTTGCGACGCGTGCCTTGGCCGACAATTACACAGGCACCTGGCAAGAAGTGCTGCGCGGCCATGCTGCGTTGTGTTTTGCCCTGTTCAATTCGCGGCCCGAAATGATCGGCAAACTGGTGGGCGGCGAAAGGCCCGACCGTGCCGCCGATTATTCAGCCAACATCCTGCTGATGCTGGAACGTCGCGGCCTGTCGCGCAACCAGTCGGTCGATATCTATATCGAAACCAATCAGGCAATCATCGGTGCAGCCGTGATGATGATACGGTGCAAGGATCTGGCGGACACGGCGCGCGACGCCAATGGCAAGCCGCTGGTCCTGCCCAAGGGGCTGGGGGATTACCGGCTCACGCTGGACCGGATCATCCGCGATACCGAGGTGGGCCTGGCAGCGATAGACCCATCGGCGAGGTAACCTGCCCGATCAGTCCTTCAGCGTCCTGAAAAAGGCACGGATGTCGTCCACCAGCACTTCGGGCGTCTCCATCGGCGCAAAATGGCCGCCGTGTTCGGCAATGGTCCAGCGTTTGAGATTGTAATAGCGTTCCGCCCATTTGCGCGGTTGCATCCACACATCGCCCTTGAATTGCAGCAGCGCGGTTGGCGCTTCGACAGGGGGTTGCCGGTCATGCGCAGGGGCCATCGCTTCGGCCTTGGTTTCGTAATAGTGGCGGGCAGAACTGACATATGTGTCGGTCAGCCAATAGAGCATGGTGTTGGTGATCAGATCGTCCTTGCTGAACACGGATTCCACATCGCCGCCGCAATCGCTCCACGCGCGGCGTTTTTCGGTCAACCATGCGGCCAGGCCCACCGGGCTGTCATGCATGGCAAAGCCGATGGTCTGCGGCCGCGTGCGCTGAATCTGCATGTAGCCATTGCCCTCGGTCATGAACTTGGCAAACTTTGCACCCCATTCGCGTTCTTCGGGCGCGTAATCATCGGGGGTGGGGAAGGGTGGCATGACGGCCCCGGCAAGATGCAGGTGCACACCGATCACGCGGTCGGCATATTTGTGGCCAAGCCGCGCCGATACGAACGCGCCGATATCGCCGCCCTGGGCTGCGAAACGCTCATAGCCCAGACGGTCCATCAACTTGACCCACACGTCAGCCGTGGGGTTGAAGAACATGCCTTCGGTGGTCAGCGGGCTGGAAAAGGCAAAGCCGGGCAGCGATGGCGCAATCACGTCAAAGGCATCGGCGGGATCGCCACCGTGAGCGGCAGGATCGGTCAACGGGCCGATGATCTTGCGCATGTCCCAGAAGGTCCACGGCCAGCCATGATTGATGATGAGCGGCATCGGCGCCGGCGCACCTTCTGCGCGCTTGCCTTTGACGTGGACGAAGTGGACGGGCACATCGTCAATCATCGTGCGGAATTGCGGCAGCAGGTTCATGGCCGCTTCTTGCGCGCGCCAATCGTATTGCGTGCGCCAGTAATCCACCAGTTCGCGCATGTAACCAAGGTTCATGCCGGCCTGCCACTGGCTGTTGTCACCAATTTCCTGCGGCCAGCGGGTACGCGCAAGGCGCTGCGCCAGATCATCAAGATCGGCCTGCGGAATGGCAATGCGGAACGGGGTGATGGCGTCAGTCATGCATAAGGTCTCCGCACACGAAACGATAGAGGCCTTCAGCCGATACGGCGAGGCGGGCTTGGGAAATGTCGGTTACGCCATGGCGCGCATGATTGCACAAGGCCCAGCCCAGCGTATCCATGACCGCAATCATCCACGCCCGCGCGGTGTGATTGCCCGGCTGCAAGGCCTCGCGGATGGCGACGAGCCGTTCGGCCATCATCGCCAGCAGATTGTGGCCAAACGCAAGGGCCGGTGCCGGTGCGCTGGGCAAGTGGCTTAACGATACCAGAAGTTCGGTCGCCGCGCGTTCCCGGCTGACGAATGCGGCAAATTCCTCGACCCACTGCACAATCTGTGCGCGCGATGGCACCGGCCCCGGCAGGCGGGCGATGACTGGCTGCAGCCGCGCAGTATAGCTTTCGGCAATGGCTGCCAGAATTTCGTCCTTTTCACGGAAATGCAGATAGAGCGTCGAGCGCTGGATTTCTGCGGCTTGCGCCACTTGTTCCATCGTTACTGCGCCGAACCCGTTTTCGAAAAAGAGCTGGTTGGCCGCCGCGCAGATACGATCACGCGTGGCCGCGCGGCGCGCGTTCATCGGCTTTTCCGGAAGTGCCTGATCATCGCGTGATTGCAACATGGCCCCCTTCTAAAAATAAATGGACGCGATGTCCATACTGGACACAGTGTCCGATTTGATGTAATACGACAGGGACTCAGGCGATATGGGCCAAACTTGGTGGCATGTCGCGATGCGCAAAATTCAGGAGCGGACGATGATTGATCTCAAAGTGCGACGGATCCCTTTCAACTTCGACGGCGTCGATTTTGTGTGGAACAAGAACAACCCCGAGTTCGCGGTGACGATGAACAAGCTGTCGTTCTTTGCCATCGCGTTTGAAAAGTACATCTGCCAAGCCATGCGCGATGTGGAGCCGCTGATCACCGATCCGCGCATCCTTCAGGAAGCCAAGGATTTTCGGGCGCAGGAAGGCCTGCATTCGATGGCTCACCGCAAGCATGTGAAAGCCCTGATCGCGCAGACTCCGGCGCTGCAAGGGGCGCTTGACCGCGCCGTTCAGATGTATGACGATTTGTATGCACGCGAACCGTTGAAGTACCACATCGCCTATACCGGCGGGCTGGAAAGCATCTTCACGCCATCGTTCAAGGTCATGCTGGACCACCGCGAACACTTGTTCAACGGTGATGCGCGCGTGGCTTCGCTGTTCCTGTGGCACTTCTGCGAAGAGATCGAGCATCGCAGTTCGGGCCTGCTGGTCTATGACCATGTCTATGGCAGCTACATGTACCGCATTACCCGATTCAAGGGCTTCATGCGTCATGTGGGCGAAGTGATTGCCGCGATCACCGAGGAATTCCAGAAGGCGTTCCCCGAACTGCCGCCGGAAATCCTCACCGGTTATTCCAACTTCAAGGTGCCACGCATGGCCAAGCTGAAGTCGGTCTATGGCATCACCATGTCGCAGATGCCGTGGCACAACCCGGAACACCAGCCGCTGCCCGAATATTTCAACGAGTGGAGCGCGCGGTATGACCGTGGCGAAGACGTGACCCGCGTGTTTGGCGAAGGGTCTTCGACAGGACTGCCGCTGGCGGCCTGATCGCAATTATTCAAGTGGAGATTGTTGATGTTTGATCTGGTCATTCGGGCCGGGACCATCGTTGATGGTACCGGTGCCCCCGCGTTCACGGCCGATGTAGGCATCAAGGACGGCACGATCGTGGCCGTGGGAAAGGATATTGGCCCCGGCGCGAAGGAAATTGACGCAGCCGGTTTGCTGGTGACGCCCGGTTTTATCGATACCCACACCCATTACGACGGGCAGGTCACGTGGGACCCGCTGCTTTCGCCCGCAGCGTGGCATGGCGTGACCACCGCAATCATGGGCAATTGCGGTATGGGCTTTGCGCCGATCCGCCCCGGTATCGAAGCGCGTGATTACCTGATCAACGTGATGGAAGGGGTCGAAGACATTCCCGGTTCCGTCCTGGCCGAAGGGGTCAGCTGGGATTGGGAGACGTTCCCCGAATACCTGGATTCGATCGACGCCAAGCCTCATGCCATCGATGTGGTTGCACAAATCCCGCATGCGCCATTGCGCGCCTACGTCATGGGTCGCGAGCGGGCACTGCAAGCCGATGCGACGCTTGAAGACGTGGCGGAAATGGCAAAGCTGACCAAGGAAGCGATTGAAGCGGGGGCCTTGGGCTTTTCCACATCGCGCACCTTCATTCACTTGTCCAAGGATGGGGAATTGATCCCCGGCACGGCGGCAGAGCCAAAGGAACTGCTGGCGATTGCCGACAGCATGGCCGAAGCCGGTTCAGGCGTATTCCAGCTGATTTCGGACAAGCTGGGCAAGCCTGAAGACCTCGCGTGGATGAGCAAGATCGGCAGGAAGACCGGAAAGCCGGTGATCTTTTCGCTGGTCGAGGTGAACCCCGACAGCGATCCTTATGCCTTCCGTCCGACGCTGGATGCGCTGGAACAGATTTACGAAACCGAAGGCGTGGACATTCGTGCCGCCGTGCCATGGCGTCCGCCGGGGTTCCTGATGGGACTGGAAACGTCGCTCAACCCGTTCAGCTACTATCCGGCCTTTGCCGAGATTGACGCCCTGCCGTTTGACGCCAAAGTTGAGCGGATGCGCGATCCGGCCTTCCGGGCAAAGCTGCTGGCCGATGGTCCGGACATGTCCAAATCGCTGACCGGCCTTGCCACGCGGTTTGACAAGATGTTCCCGCTGGGTGATCCGCCAAACTATGAACCGACGCCTGAAGAAAGCGTCGAAGCGCTGGCGCGGGCCAAGGGCGTGACGCCGCAGGAATATGCATACGACGCGCTGCTGGAACAGAACGGCAAGGCGTTGCTGTTCGTACCTGTTGCAGCATATGTTCAGGGCAACCTTGATATTCTGCACGAACAGTTGAGCCATTCGCGCACCACCGCATCGCTTTCGGATGGCGGGGCGCACGTGGCCAGTATCAGCGATGCCAGCTTTACCAGCTTCATGTTCACCCACTGGGTCAAGGGCCGCACACGCGGTCCGCGCATGGCGGTTGAAGAAGTGGTGCGTTTGCAGACCAGCGAACCGGCAGCGCTCTATTCGCTGAATGATCGCGGGATGATTGCGCCCGGACGCAAGGCTGACATCAACATCATTGATCTCGAAGCGATGCATCTGCCCGCGCCATTCATGGCCTATGACTTGCCCGCAGGTGGCAAGCGCATGATGCAGAAGGTTGATGGCTTCCGCTACACGCTTGTGAACGGCGTAGTGGTTGTTCAAGATGGTGTAATGACCAATGCCGTGCCGGGCCGCCTTGTGCGCGGGCCGCAGGAAGCGCGTGTTCCTGAACTGGCGTAAACAGATCCAATTGATGCAAGAGGGGCGGCGCGCGCGCAGGCGTGTCCCGCCCCTCTGGCGTTTGGGCGTTGATATGTTTGGCCCTGATATGTTTGGCATTGTCGTGATTGCCACTCGTCGGCGATGTGTCTAAGTCGCATAAATAATACAACCTCCGAGGAGCATTATCTGTGGGGCAGACGGCGCACGACGATACCGGGCGGGCTGTTGGCACGTTCGCTCCCTTGCGGGTGGTGATGTTTCGCAGAATCTGGTTTGCCAGCCTGATGTCCAATTTTGGGCAGTTGATCCTGGGCGTCGGTGCTGCCTGGGAGATGACCCGGATGGCCACCTCTCCGGGGCTGGTGGCGCTGGTCCAGACCGCACTGATGCTGCCGATGATGCTGGTTGCGCTGCCCGCAGGGGCGCTGGCCGATATGTTCGACCGGCGCAAAATTGCCATGACCGGGCTGGCGGTAGCCATTGTGTTTGCCACCGCGCTGACAGTGCTGTCCCATTTCGGGCTGACCACGCCGTGGGTTCTGCTGGCGTTCTGTGCGCTGATCGGGTCGGGTGTTGCGCTTTATGGTCCGGCTTGGCAGGCATCGATTGGCGAGCATGTGCCGCCTCCCTTGATGCCGCAGGCAATTGCGCTGGGTTCGGTCAGTTACAATCTTGCGCGCAGTTTTGGCCCGGCGCTGGGTGGGATCATCGTGCTGGCCGCCGGGGCAAAAGTGGCGTTTGCCATCAATGCGATGTTCTACCTGCCCTTGCTGCTGGTCTATGTCTTCTGGAAGCGTGTGCCCGTGCCTTCGCGGCTGCCGCCAGAGCGGATTCACCGGGCAATCGTTTCAGGGGTGCGCTATGTGTTTCATGCGCGGCCCATCCGTACGGTGCTGATCCGGGCGTTTCTGTTCGGCACGGCAGGGGCAACCGCAACCGCGCTGGCTCCGTTGATCGCCAAGGACTTGCTGCAAGGCGATGCCAGCATTTACGGCATATTGCTGGGTGCAGCCGGGGTTGGTGCGGTGCTGGGTGCGGTGACGACCGGACGGTTTGCCGAAGCGGTCAGCCCTGAATTTGGCGCAACGCTGCTGGCCGGGGCTTCGGGCATTGCGCTGATCGCCATTGGTTACAGCACATCGTTGTGGCTGACGTGTGCCTGCATGTTCGTTTCCGGCGGGGCGAACATCATGATGATTTCGCTGCTCAACATTTCGGTCCAGACGACGGCACCGCGCTGGGTGACGGCGCGCGCGCTGTCGCTGTTCTTTTCCGGCCTGACCGGCGGCATCGCGTTTGGCGCATGGATGTGGGGCAGCATTGCAGGCCAATTGTCTGTTGAAGAAGCGATGATCGCATCGGGCGGGATGATGCTGTTGCTGCCGCTGGTATCATTCATCCTGCCTTTGCCCGCAGCGCCAAGCCAGGCCGATGTCGAACTGGTGGTGCTGGGCAATGAACCGGACGTGGGCATGGCCATCACGCTGCGGTCCGGCCCGGTGGTGATCGAAATTGATTATGATGTGGAACCCGATCACGCCCGCGAATTCTATGAAGAAATGCGCAAGGTGCAGCGCACACGGATGCGCAACGGCGGGTTCGACTGGTCAATCTGCCGCGATATTGCCGATCCGGCACTGTGGACCGAACGCTATCATTGCCCGACATGGGGTGATTATCTGCGGATGCGTGACCGGTATACCCAGACCGACCGCGATGTGCAGGAAGCCGCGCGCGCCTTCAGCAAATCGGGCGGACTGCGCGTTCGGCGTATGTTGGAGCGCCCTTTCGGATCGGTGCGGTGGAAGCAGGATACACCTGATCTGCGCACCGATGGCATGACCTATCTGGGGCCATAGGCCGCATTACCGGACGGCAATGCTGGCCATGAAACCGCCATCAACCGGCAGAACCGCACCGTTGACATAGCCTGCCGCATCGCTGCCCAGAAACGCCAGCACTTGCGCCTGTTCATCGGCGCTTGACCGGCGGCCAATGGGCTGCGCCACCTGATCGATCACCGCGCTTGGCGTGACCTTTTCAATCTCTTCCAGCAGCGGTGTCTGCACAGCGCCGGGCAGGGTGCAATTCATGCGGATCCCGCGCCGGATCAGCGATGCCGAATGGATCATCGTCCACGCGATCATCGCCTCCTTGGAAAAGCGGTAGCCTTCGGTGATCAATTCGGGCCGCGCCGCGCACCATTGCGTGGCAGCGTCAAAACCATCCAGTTCAACTAGCGCGCGCAAATCGGCCAGATGGTGTGGCCAGGCCATCCCGCCGGTTGACGCGACGTTGACGATGGCGCTGCCTGCCTGCATCAACGGCAACAGCCGGTCTGTCAGATAGCGCGTGCCGATATAGTTGACCGTGACCACATCCATTGGCGGGGCCCCCGGCGGGATGCCAGCGCAGTTGAACAGCGCATCAAGCGGTGATTGGTGAGTGGCCGCGGCAAGATCGATGCTTTCGCGGCTGCGCAAATCGGCCTGGGCAAATCCGGCCAGCGCCAGATCGCACGGTTTCCAGTCAAGCCCGTACACTTGCGCCCCGCAATCCAGCAAAAGCCGCGCTGTGGCATGGCCAATGCCCGAATGGCAGCCGACCACGAGCACGCGCTTGTCGGCATAGCTTGAATTGAAGTGGTGTTGCATGCCTGAACCTCTCCGAACGGCCACTGTGCCGCATGATCGTGTCTCACTCGCACGTTGTGCCGCGCGGTGTGAAGTGCCAATTTTGAATGGCTTTGCTGCCAGCCCTGTTTCGTCCATTGCCCCCGCAAAATCTTGGCGTTAAGTGGTGGCGGAAAAATGCATAGGCATTGGAGCAAATCGTTTTGCTGAAGGCGCGCAATCACCAATAATTGCGTCAGGCGAAAACGGATCGGGAAAGGTTTCTTGGGCATGAGCGGTTTTGACGAAACATTTGATTTTGTCGTGGTCGGCAGTGGCGGCGGTTCGCTGTGCGCGGCCATTGTCGCCTGTTCTGCCGGGAAATCAGCCGTGGTGCTGGAAAAATGCGATCTGATCGGCGGCACCACCGCGCGTTCGGGCGGGGTGATGTGGATTCCGAACAACCCGTTCATGGCCAAGGCGGGCGTGCCCGACAGCATCGAGGCGGCAACCAAGTATCTCGATGCGGTCGTGGGCGATCACAATGATACGCCCGGTGCATCAAAGGCGCGGCGCAAGGCGTTCCTTGAAGAAGGCCCGCGCATGCTCGATTTCCTGATCGGCAAAGGGCTGAAGTTCTCGCGCATTTCAAGCTGGCCCGATTATTATGACGAAGCCCCCGGCAGTTCGGTTCCGGGGCGCACCGTGGTGGCCGATCTGTTCGACGCAAACGAACTGGGCGAGGCCAAGAAGCTGCTGCGGCCCAATTTCCTGACGCTGCCTGTATCGCTTGAAGATGCGCTGAAGCTGCCGCACGTCAAGAAATCGTGGCCGGCCAAGACGGCGTTGATGCGCATGGGGCTGCGGATCATCGGCGCCAAGCTGACCGGCAAGAACTATGTCACCGCAGGCGCGGCATTGCAGGGCCGGATGATGCAGGCCGCGCTCAAGGCGGGCGCACAACTGCGCGTCAAGTCACCGGTCAAGGAATTGATCGTCGAAGATGGCCGCGTGGTTGGCGTTGTCACCGAAAAGGACGGCAAGCCGCACCGCGTGGGTGCGCGTCTGGGCGTATTGGTCAACGCCGGCGGCTTTGCGCTTAATCAGGCGATGCGCGATCAGTACATGCCCGGAACGTCAACTGGTCACACCAGCGTTGCCGAAGGCGATACCGGTGAGATGATCCAGGAAATGATGCGCCACGGCGCAGCCATTGCGCAGATGGACAGCTTTGTCGGCAGCCAGCTGGCGCTGCCGCCAGGTGGCGAGGCATGGCCGATCAAGCCCGGTGCCCAAGGGTTGACGGCTGCCCCCCACGCCATTCTGGTGGACCAGAGCGGCGTGCGCTATTTGAACGAAGGCGGTTCCTATACCGAATATTGCCAGCGCATGATCGAGCGTAACAAATCGGTCCCTGCAGTTCCAAGCTATGCCATCTTTGACAATCGCGTGATGAAGAACGTGATGATTGCAGGGACGATGCCGGGGTCGGCCAAGCCTGCGGAATGGACCGAAAAGGGCTTTTTGCACACAGCCGATACGATTGAAGGCCTGGCGCAATCGCTGGGCGTTGATCCTGCGGCATTGCGCGGCACGGTCGATCGTTTCAACGGCTTTGTAGCAAAGGGCCATGACGATGATTTCAAGCGCGGCGCGCGGGCATATGACCGCTGGCTGGGCGATCCGTTCCACAAGCCGAACGAAACGCTGGGCGAAATCAGCGAAGGTCCGTTCCATGCCTTGACCGTGATCCCCGGCGATGTCGGCACGCTGGGCGGGGTGGTGACGGATGAAAAGGCGCGGGTATTGCGCGAAGATGGCACGCCGATTGCCGGGCTTTATGCCACGGGCGTTTCGGCAGCATCGGTCATGGGGCGCACCAGCCCCGGATCGGGCGTCAACGTGGGACCAAGCCTGGTGTGGGGCTATGTTGCAGCCAAGAACGCGGTCGAGGCGGCCTGAGCGCCGCTTCCCATTCCAGCGATTGCATTGAACAGGAGACACCAATGACCACTACTGCTGTCCGCAAGGGCCATGTCCGCAACCCCGGTTCCCTGTTCATCGGTGGAAACTGGGTGTCACCTTCGGGCACCAGCACGTTCGAGGTGGTCGACAGTGCCACCGAAGAAGTGTTCCTGACCGTGGCCGAAGCGCAGGCACCCGACATCGACCGCGCGGTGGCAGCGGCGCGGGCGGCGTTTGACACAGGGCCATGGCCGCGCATGTCACCGGCCGAACGCGGGGTCTTTTTGAACCGCATCGCCGATGCATGGGAAAAGCGCAGCGAAGAACTGGCCGATACGTGGGCGCTGGAATCAGGTGTGATCCGCGCCATGTCGATCTATTCGGCCAAAGGCGTGGCAGATGTGTTCCGCTATTACGCGGGGCTTGGCACCACGTTTGCGTGGGAGGAAAAGCACACCTCGTCGATGGGGCAGCCCGCCTTGCTGGTGCGCGAACCGGTGGGCGTTGTGGCAGCGATCATCCCGTGGAACGCGCCGCATGCGCTGATGGGGTACAAAGTGGCAGCGGCGCTGATCGCGGGCTGCACGGTGATCATCAAGGCATCGCCCGAAGCGCCTGCATCACCCTATTTCATGGCGGAAATCTGCGAAGAAATCGGTCTGCCCGCAGGCGTTGTCAACGTGCTGACAGCCGAACGCGAAGTGTCCGAACTGCTGGTGCGCAACCCCGGCGTCGATAAGGTCAGCTTTACCGGATCAACCGCTGCGGGCCGCAAGATCGCCTCGATCTGTGGCGACCGGATTGCCCGCGTCACTCTGGAACTGGGTGGCAAATCACCTGCGGTGATCCTTGATGACTATGACGTGGAAAAGGCCGCTGCGGCCATCGCCCGGACCGCGCCGATCATGACCGGGCAAGTCTGCGCATCGCTGACCCGCATCATCATCGGTGACAAGCGCCACGATGATTTCGTCGATGCTCTGGCCACCGCGTTCGGCAAGATCACCGTGGGCGATCCGTTCGATGCATCCAGCCAGATGGGACCCCTGGCCATGGAGCGCCAGCGTGACCGCGTGGAAAGCTTTATTGCACAAGGCAAGGCCGATGGTGCGCGGCTTGCCGCAGGCGGCGGACGGCCGGCGCATCTTAACCGTGGCTACTTCATCGAACCCACCGTGTTCGGCAATGTCGACAATTGTTCGGCCATCGCGCGCGAAGAAATCTTCGGCCCCGTGGTCAGCGTGATCCCCGCATCAAGCGAGGAAGCGGCCATCGCCATTGCCAATGACACGATCTATGGCCTGAACAGCAGTGTGTTCACCAACGATCCTGACCGTGCCTATGCAGTGGGCCGGCAATTGCGCGCAGGCACCGTGGGGCACAATGGCTTCAGGAGTGATTTCAACATCGCATTCGGCGGCTTCAAGCAATCGGGCATCGGGCGCGAAGGCGGGGTTGAGGGATTGCACCCTTATCTTGAAGCCAAGACCATGATCTTTGAAACTGCCCCTTCGCACAGCGTCTGACACCCGCTTTGGGGCAGGGCGCACGGCCTTGCTTGCAATTTGAAATAATGCCATGCACGATGTTCATTACACGATGTATGGCCGGTTTTCCTGTTCGGATTCGCCTGAGACGGTAGCGCTGTGTGGCGTTGCCCCAGGTGTGCAGGGGTAACCGAGACGGCGTTTGGGAGCTTTGAAATGCAGCTGAGTTTGCCTGAAGACAGCGTACCTGTGAAGGAAATGTTCGAGCGCTTTTTTGCGACCGAATCCACCTCTGCACGGGTCCGCGCGGCTGAATCGGTCGGGTTTGACGCTGAACTGTGGAAAGAGCTGCTGGCGCTTGAAGTGCCGCTGATGCGCACCGCGTCCAGTGCCGGTGGCGGCGAGATGAGCCTGTTTGACGCCTGCCTGATGATGGAGCAGGCCGGACGCCGTCTGGCGCCGGTGCCGCTGGCGGAATCGCTGGTGGCCTTGCGCGTGCTGGGCGAAGTGGGCGGCGATGCTGCGCGCGAATGGATTGGCAAAGTGCGCGATGAAGGCGCGGTGCTGACGTTTGCCCTGCACAGCGTTGCAAACGGCAAGCCGCAACTGGTCCCCGGCGGGGCGGTTGCCAATGGCATCGTAACGTTTGACGGCACGGAACTGGCGATCGAAGTGCCCGCAGCGGCGCTGGATGCGCCCCATACGCTGGGCGGGGCTGCGCTGGGCGTGTTCACGCCGGGGCAGGGCACACGCGTGGTGCTGGCCAGCAATGCCGATGCCAAGCGCATCTGGGAAGCGGGCGTTGAAGAGTGGAAGATCCTGACGTCTGCCGCCCTGATCGGTCTGGCGCGCGAAGCGGTGGAAATGGGCGCGGCCTATGCCTGCGAGCGCGAAGCGTTTGGCCAGAAGATTGGCACATATCAAGGGCTTGCCCATCCGTTGGCCAATGACATCATTGATGCCGATGGCGCCGCGATGCAATTGATGTGGGTGCTGCGCGCAATTGCCGACAACGCCCCTGATGCAGGCGGGCTGATTGCGACCCTGTTCTGGTGGGCAACGCGCACGGCAACAAATTGCGTTGCGCATTCGATCCACACTTTTGCCGGGTATGGCCTGTCGACCGAATATGACATCCAGTTGTACCATCGCCGTGCCAAGGCGTGGGCGCTGGCCTATGGTGATCCCGAAGCGGAACTTGAGCGCGGTGGACGCCGACTGTTTCTGGGCGAGACGACCAGCCTGCCTGATCCCGGCGCGGTCGATGTCAACTTTGCCTCGCCCGATGAAGGCAATGCGCTGGCCGAAGAGCTGCGTGCGCTGCTGACGGGCATTCTTGATCCGGCCAAGCATTCGTTGTTCGAAGAAAACTTTGAAGCGCACGATTGGGATGTGCACCGTGCGCTGGGCAAGGCCGGTTTCCTGTTCCCAAGCTGGCCTGAAAAGTGGGGCGGACGCGGTGCGGATGATGATGCGGCACGGGCATGCCGCACGGTTGCCGCAGAACTGGGCTATGCCGGCCTTGCGGCAGGTGTCACCGGCATGGCGGGCACTCTGGTGCAGGCCGCAGGCGCGCCTGAATTGCAGGACGAAGTGCTTCTGGGCTTTGCGCGCGGCGAATTCACATCGTGCCTTGGCTTTACCGAGCCATCAGGCGGATCGGACGTGTTTGCCGCCAAGACCCGCGCCGTGCGCGATGGCGATGAATGGGTGATCAACGGCCAGAAGATGTTCACCTCTGGCGCCGAACTGGCCAGCTATGTGCTGCTGCTGACGCGGACTGATCCTGATGTGCCAAAGCACAAGGGGCTGACGCTGTTCCTAGTGCCGCTGAACGTTCCCGGAGTGGAAATCCAACCCGTGCACACGTTCATGGACGAGCGCACGAACGCCACGTTCTATGCCGATGTGCGCATCCCTGACCGGTACCGGTTGGGCGAAGTCAACGGCGGTGTACGCATGATGGCAACTGCACTGTCGATGGAACAGGGCGGCAGCCATTACCACCACCAGATGCGCAAGATGGTGGCCGCCGTTCTGGAATGGGCGCGCAACGAAGAGCGTGATGGCAAGCCGATGATCGAACACGCCGGCACACTTTCCCGTCTGGCCCGCGTCTATACCCATTCCGCGATCAGCGAAGGTCTGGCCGCGCGGGTTCTGGCCACGCGTTTGGCAGGCGAACCTGACCTGGCTTATGGTCCGGCATCGAAGGTGTTCACGACCGAGGCCTTCATCAAGGATTCGGCAGACCTGCTGGATCTGGCATCGCCGGGATCGTTGATCCGCAGCAAGGATGGGCTGGGCGTTGTGGAAATCGGCTATCGCCATTCCACCGCAACGTCGGTTTACGGCGGCACCAGCGAAGTTCTGCGGTCGATGGTTGCCGAACGCCGGTTGAACCTGCCGCGCAGCCGCGCCTGATCTTTGGACAGAAACAGGTCGCGGCCATCGGGTCGCGACTTTGTTTCCGAGACGTGTTGCTGCTATGGCACGCCACACGACATCGGGAGAGTGCCTGCAATGAATATGACCAAGGCCATGGTGCTGGGAGCGTGTCTGATGATCGGTGCGGGCAATGCGGCACAGGCTGCAACGGCTGAGCGGGTTTCTGCAGGCGCATTGCGCGACGGAACCCCGCTTGAAGCGGTGGAATTGCGCAATGCCAAAGGCGTGTCTGCGCGCGTCCTGACATATGGCGCAACTTTGGCATCGCTGATCGGCCCGGACAGGACAGGCAAACTGGCCGACGTTGTGCTGGGCTTTGATACCGCCGCAGAATTTGCCGAAAAGCAGACGTTCTTTGGATCAACGATCGGGCGTTATGCCAATCGTATTGCCAAGGGCCGCTTCACGCTGGACGGGCAGGCCTATCAATTGCCGCTGAACAACGGCGCCAACACGCTGCATGGCGGTGGTGAAGGGTTCGACCGTCGCGTCTGGGCGATTGCATCGGTGACAAGTGGACCGCAGGCATCGGTGACGATGACCCTGACCAGCCCCGATGGTGACGCAGGCTACCCCGGCGAGGTCAAGGCCAGCGTGACATATGCGCTGGACGATACCGGTGCGCTGACGATCACGTTTGATGCGAGCACATCAAAGCCGACGATCGTGAACATGACCAATCATGCGCTGTTCAACATGGCCGGACACAATGCACCGCAAGGGGCAATGGAAAACCGGCTGACGATGCCCGCCAGCGCTTATACGCCCGTAGATGAAACGCTGATCCCCACCGGCGAGTTGCGTGCGGTGAAGGGCACGGTGTTTGATTTCACCAATGGCCGCGTCCTGACCGATGGTTTGCGCGATGGCCGCGATGAACAGATCCGCATCGGCCGTGGTTATGACCACAACTTTGCGATTGATGCAGGGTTGACGAAGGCGCCCAAGCTGTTGGCGGTACTGGAAGATCCCGCATCAGGCCGGGCACTGGAAGTGCTGTCGACCGAACCGGGTGTGCAGCTTTATACCGGCAATTTCATTGACGGGACGCTGATCGGCAAGGGCGGGCATGTCTACCGCATGGGCGATGGCATTGCGCTGGAACCGCAAAAGTTCCCCGATGCACCCAACCAGCCCGGCTTTGTTTCGGCACGGGTCGATCCGGGCAAGCCCTATCGCCATGTCATGGTGCTGAAGATGACGACGACGAAGGCGCCAGCCAAGTAGACGCGGCAAAGATGGGACCGATCTAATCCCACGCAAGATGCAAGTGTTCCATCCCGATGACCGCGCCTGCCCATGAGCGCGGGGCAGGTGCGCGCGGATCAAGCCGGACAAGGGGCATCCGCGCCGCCCATTCTTCCAGCAGGATGCGCATTTCCATGCGGGCAAGATGCTGGCCCACGCATTTGTGCGGGCCATTGCCCATGCTGTTGTGGTGCACGGCGCCGCGATCAAAATTGACGGTGAAGGGATCGGCATAAAGCCGCGCATCGATGCCCGACAGGCTGTTCATGACCATGATCATGTCACCTTCGATCATGGTTGCGCCCTTGCGGGTGACATCCTGGCGCAACATGCGGGCGGAATTGGACAGGCCGTGGCGGCGCAGCAATTCATCGACCGCAGCAGGGATGATGGCGGGATCATCTTTCAAACGTTGTTGCAGTTCTGGCCGTTCGGCAAGGCGGAGCAGGGCAAAGCCCATCAAGGATGCAACGGTGTCCAGCCCGCCAAGAAACACCAGTTGCGCCATGCCAAGCAATTCACCACGATGCTGATAGCGCGGGTTGTTGCGCCATTGCGAAATGCCGGTGAACACATCATCGCCGGGGGCTTCGATCCGCTCATCAAGGAGCTGCCCCAGATATTCGACAAGTTCGCGGTGAGCGGCCATGCGCTTTTCGGGTTCGCCGCGCACCGCAAAGTTGCGGCCCCAGCGCAGGAAATCATCGCGGCGCTCATAAGGCAGATCGACCAGATCCCAGAAGATGCGCAAGGGGGCAATCGTGGTAAACTCGGCCACGACTTCGCTGTGCTTTTGCGGTTTGAGGGCTTCGATCAGCGCGACAATGACCGCGCGGGCGCTGGCTTCATGCCGCTGTTCAATGCGGTTGCGGGTGAAATAGGGGTTGAGCACGGCGCGATACCGGCTGTGGTTCGGCGGGTTTTCGGTGATCGGCGGCATGGACGGAAAGCTGCCTTTGGGCACGTTCTTTTCCGCGTTGGAAAACAGGTCATGGCGTTCCTGAATCCACTGGATGTCTTCGCCGCGCGTGGCAATCCAATGCCCGCCATAGCGCGGCGTCCAGACGATGTCCGGCCCATCGTGCAAGCGGGCAAAGGCGGTGAAGACATCGCCCTCATCAAGGCCTGCGGGGTGGATGTAATCGAAATCCACCACCAGCGCGGGATCGACATTGGCCGGAACGGGCAGGGGCGCGTTCATCGGAAATCCCGGCAGAATGCGCGCAAGTCCGCGAGGAACAGTTCAGGCTGTTCAAAGGCGGCAAAGTGGCCGCCCTTGGGTTGCACGGTCCAGCGCACGACGTTGTACATCTGTTCGGCCCATAAGCGCGGGGTGGGCCGAATTTCCGCCGGGAAGCGGGCATGGGCTGTGGGCACCGTGACAAATGTCCAGTCAGGGGCAGGCGCACGGGCCGGACCGATCGATTCATAATAGAGCCGCATGGCCGAATTGATTGTGCCCGTAACCCAGAACAGCATGATGTTTTCGAGCAGGTGGTCCTTGGAGAACGACGTTTCGACATCATCGCCGCAATCGCTCCATGTCTTGAATTTTTCGGCGATCCAGGCGGCAAGGCCTGCGGGGGAATCGGTCAGGCCATAAGCCAGCGTTTGCGGCTTGGTGCCCTGGATTGCCTGATAGCCGCTTTCATGGAGATCATAATTGCGCTTCCATTCCTGTTCGGCGATTTCCTTTTCAGACAGACCGGCAAACGGGTTGGCCATGTCTGCGGGGCGGCCAAGGATGAAGTTGAGATGAAGCGCGATCATGCGTTCGGGGTGCAATTGGGCCATGGCGCTGGAAATGGCCGAGCCGAAATCTCCGCCCTGTGCGATGTAACGGTCATAGCCCAGACGCTCCATCAACTGGCAGTTGACGGCGGCGGCCTTGTGCAGGTTGAAGCCGCGATGGCGGGTGGGGCCGGAAAAACCATAGCCGGGGATGGACGGGGCGATGACATGGAAGGCATCGCGCGGGTTGCCGCCATGGCTGGCAGGATCGGACAGGGGGCCAAGCAGATCGAGGAATTCGGCAACGGAACCGGGATAGCCATGCGTGATGATCAGCGGCACGGCATCAGGTTCGGGCGAGCGGATGTGATAGAAGTGGACGTTTTCCCCTTCGATCTGTGTGGTGAACTGGGGAAAACGGTTGAAGCGTTCCTCGGACGCGCGCCAATCAAAACTGTCGCGCCAATAAGTGCACAGATCATCCAGAAACCCGCGTTCGGTGCCATAGTCCCAGCCTGCGCCGTCAAGCTGATCGGGCAGGCGGGTGCGCGCAAGACGCGCCTTCAGGTCGGCAAGAACTTCGTCGGGGACGTGGCAGCGGAACGGCGTGATGGCGGTTGGCATGGTTCAGGATACTCTCGGACAATCTGGCCGATATGGCCGTTTGGCCCGGCTCTCTTGATTAGATATGCATAGCGCGTATTGCATAAGCCGCAATGCTGTTGCTGGTGCCGAAATCGTGGCGCGCAAGAAAGCAGACCGATGCAAGGAGCGGGATGATTCATGACCGAAGCTGAAATGCAGGCAATTGCCGATGACATCGCCATCCGCCGCGTGCTGGACGAATATTGTCTGCGGCTGGAAGTGAACGTGTTTGAAGACTGGCTCGACCTGTTCACCGAAGACGCGGTTTATGACGTGTTTCGCCGTTCGTTGCGCGGGCGCGCAGAAATTGCCGCGATGCTATCACAGGCGCCGCATGGCGTGCATGTGCCCGGCGCGGCCAGAATCACCGTCGACGGGGATCGGGCCGAGGCGCTGCAAAGCTATCTGTTTGTGCCGACCACGGACGATAAATGGAACGCGGGCTGGTACAAGCGGACGCTGGTGCGGACGGCGGATGGCTGGAAGATTTCGCATACCGCCGTCAAAATTGCACGGCTGGGCGATCTGGCCCCCGATGCCCGCGCCCATGCCCTGCCTTTCCCCGTGACAATCGGGTGATTTCCTCCTGACGCCAGGCCCTCACGCTTAAATAATGCGCCTGCAATAATGCATCTTTACAAGTGCATTCGGGCGATGTTACACCATGTAACATTACGGGCAGGGACTCGCGTTTAAGCGTGCCCTGCTGATCCCGTCTGTGCAGGAGAGCGTCAATGGAAGTCAGAATTCTCATCAAGGGTGGAACCGTGGTCGATGGTTCGGGCGCGCCGGCTTTTGCCGCTGACGTGCGCGTTGCCGGTGGCCGGATCACCGAAGTTGCGCAAAACCTGCAACCGACCAAAGGTGAGCGCGTGGTTGATGCAGCGGGCTGCTATGTAACGCCTGGCTTCATCGAAACGCACAACCACTGGGACGGTGGTGTGTGGTGGAACCCCAACCTTGAGCCGCTGCCAGCCTATGGCGCGACGACATCGATCAACGGCAATTGCGGCTTCTCGCTGGCGCCTGCGCCGCAGCGCCCCGAAGACGTGCAGGACGTGATCGACATCTTCAACTACTTTGAAGACATCCCCGAAGAGCCGATGCGCAAGATCGTGCCGTGGGACTGGAAGAAGTGGAGCGAATACAAGGCTTCGATGGAACGCAACGTCAAGTTGCCAATGCATTACAGCGCATTTTGCGGCCACATCCCGCTGCGCCTGTGCGTGATGGGCCAAGACGCGTGGAAGCGCGTGGCAACCGCTGACGAAATCGAACAGATGTGCGAACTTCTGGAAGATGCGCTGGAAGCAGGGGCGATGGGCCTTTCGTCGAACTTCCTTGATTATGACAAGTTTGAACGCCCGCTGCCATCGCAGCAGGCCGATGATGCCGAACTGCTGGCGCTGATGGGCGTGGTGGCAAAGTATCCGGGCGCAACCTTCCAGGTCATTCTCGATTACTTCATGCGCAAGACCGCCAACGCTTCGCTTGAACGCTTTGGCAACCTTGCCCGCCAGACCGGCGTGCGGATGCAGTGGGCCGGTATGCCGACGCTTGAATACATGGCCGATCAATTGCCACGCGCCGAAGAACTGCACGCACAGTTCAAGGCAGAAGGGCTGGACATCTTCACCAGCTTCAACGTGATTTCGCCTACATCGGTGATCAACTTCAACCGTACGCTGGTGTTTGGCCAGAACGGCAATCCGGTGTGGCAGGAACTGGTCAACACTCCCGGATGGGAAGCCAAGGCCGAACTGCTGGGCGACGATGCATGGCGCGCACGGGCGCGGGAATCATGGGACAACCAGTTTGCCCATTCGTTCCTGCACGTGCCCAAGGCAAACCTGCTGCGCGAAAGCGAATCCGGCTATGGCCCGATTGGCCTGACCTTGCAGGATTACATGGACCAGACCGGCATCGCCCATGCATCCGACGCACTGGCCGAATGGGTGCTGAACAACGGACAGGAATCGGTTGTTCTGAAGGAATCGTGGGCCAAGGACGAAGGCATCCTGAACAAGCTGCTGGCCGACACGCATTCGCTGGCCAACGTCACCGACGCAGGCGCGCACGGCAAGCTGTTCTGCGGCGCAGGCTACAACGTGTTCCTGCTGACCGACTATGTCCGCGACCGCAAGGTGCTGTCGCTGGAGCAGGGCGTGCACATGCTGACGGGCCGTCTGTCAGGCTTCTTCGGCCTGAATGATCGCGGCACGATCGAAGTGGGCAAAGTTGCCGACATTACCGTGTTCAACCTCGACGAAATCGAGATGCGCCCGGAAAAGAAGATCTTCGACGTGTGGGATGGCACCGGCGGCCGTACTTATCGCTATACCCGCGATGCAGCGCCGATGCGCCTGACGCTGGTGGCTGGCGTGCCGACATTCGATAACGGCGAATTCACCGGACGTTACCCCGGCGAATTCATCGGACCTGAAGCCGGTCCGGGCGAAGCTTTGGCCATCGCTGCGGAATAAACTGTTGGCGCAGGCGTCAGCCGCAATTGCCGAAGCGGTTGGCGATGCCTGCCAACCGCGCAAGCAAAGCAGTCGTGAGCGTATGCTCGCGGCTGCTGCTGCTGCGTTTTGCGCCAATGGCTATCTGGCGGTCACGGTAGACGACATCGCATCAAGCGCGGGCGTCAGCCGGATGACATTCTACCGCCATTTCAGCGGCAAGGCCGAACTGGCCATCGAACTGTTCAAGCAGAACGTGATCGCCTGGATGCCACGCTTCAGAGCCATCACGCGGCACCCGCATCTGAACGCGGAAATTGTGCAGGCGTGGCTTGAAGACCTGTTTGCAGCAGACCGTGAAAGCGGACAATTGCTGCGCGTGTTCATGCAGGCCAATGCCGAAGGTTCGGGTTTTACCGAAGTGGCGCGCGAATTGATGGGCCATCTGATTCGCGTGTTGGGCGAACACATCCCGGCCTTTGCGCTGAACCCTGAAGCCCCTGCGGATCGCAAGCGGTGGCTTGAGGCCTGGCTGCTGCTTTATGAAATTCTGGATCAGAGCAACCATTCGGCCCGCGGCGGCAATGCTGCGCCCGATCCGTTGCTGATCGAATTGCTGGCCGAACGGTTTTTGCGTTTCACCAATTGAGGCGTGGCATGGCCCCGGAGCCTGCCGTTCTTTGATCTGAAACAATGCAATGGGCAACAGACGTTGCAAAGTGCCGACAAGCGATACCGCCTGCCAGTGTGGATAGATACCGAACAAGGGAGAAAGGTGCCGATGAGCGCTGCAAATGAAGAAGAGTACGGGCAGTACGCCTGCATGTACTGCGGTTATGTCTATGACGAGGAAGCTGGCGCGCCCGAACATGGCATTCCGCCTGGCACCCGCTGGGCAGACATTCCCGAAGATTGGTGCTGCCCGATGTGTTCATCGGAAAAGCCCGATTTCGAACAGGTTTGATTTGGCCCCGGAGAGGCCTTGAAAGGATATCATCATGGATACTGCAACCGTAAATCTTGCCGACAAAGACCGTGGCGGTCTGTTCAATCCCGACGAAGAAGCTGCTGCTGCCGGTTGGGGCACGGCGGACCCTTATCCTTTGCTGAAAAAGCTGCACGATGGCCCGCCTGTGGTCAAAGGTGTGCTGGAAGACCTGATGGGCATTGCGCGCCAGTACAACACCGATCACTGGACCGGCGATGTCTATTCGATCCTGTCGTTCGAGGCGGTCAACAAGGCGTTCATGGACGCCGAGACATTCAGCAACCGGGTTTATGAAAAGCTGTCCAAGCCCGCGCTGGGCGACACGCTGCTCAATCTTGATGGCGGCGAACACAAGCGGATGCGCAATGTGTCGAAGCCCTGGTTCAAGCCATCGTTCACCGATGGCTGGTGGACGGACCAATGGATTGTCGATGCGGTGGACGAGATTTTCGACCGGATCTGCGAAAAGGACCATGCCGACCTCAACCTTGAATTGTGCGCGCCATTGCCGATGAGCGTCGTTTCGACAGGGTTCGGCATTCCCGCAAAAGAAGCACTCGAATTCCGCAAGGCTTTGCTGCTGCACGGCTCGCCCGAGGAAATGGCCAAGGGCCACGCTTATGCCACATCTGTCCTGACCCGCCTGATCGAAGAGCGCCGCGCCGATCCCAAGGACGATCTGATCAGCCGCTTTGTCCATGCCGATCTGGAACTGGAAGACGGCAGCAAGCGCAAGATGACCAATGACGAGGTCATGCGGTATTGCAACCTGATCATCCATGCCGGTGGCGGCACGACCTGGCGCCAGCTTGGCATCACGATCATGTCCTTGCTGAACCATCCCGAACAGCTGGAAGCCTTGCGCCAGGACCGCAGTTTGATGCGTCAGGCCATTCAGGAAGTGACGCGGTGGTATCCAACCGACACGGCGTTCTTGCGCTATGTCGAAAAGGACACCGTGTTCGAAGGTGTCGAAATGAAGGCAGGCGATGTGGCGATGCTGTGCCTTGGCACGGCCAACCGTGACCGCAAGCAATGGGAAAATCCTGACGAGTTGAACATCCATCGTCCGGCCAAGCGGCACTTTGCCTTTGGTGCAGGCGTGCATGCGTGCCTGGGCCAGCATTTGTCACGGCAGGAAATGGAAGTTGCGCTTGGCGCGATGCTCGACCGGCTGGGCGATTTGCGCTGGGATCCAGATGCCCGTCCGGCGCGCATGGGCGGGGGAACGCTGATTGGCCGCGGGCCTGAATCGCTGCCCGTGCGCTTTACCCCGCTGCCCAAGAAATAGGCCTTCAAACACCGCGCGCGATTACGGGTTCAGACCGGTTGTCGCGCGCTGGTTTGTGGGGGTTCGGTAAATGCACAAGTCCAGTTGCATTGCATCACGAACGGGAGTTAGCTGCGTCAAAACAATAAGCTGAAAAAGAGGATGCAGCCATGCATGACACTGTGATTCGCGGTGGCACGGTAATTGACGGAACTGGCAATGCCGGGTTCTTGGCCGATGTTGCCATAAGCAATGGGGTAATAACGCACGTAGGCGCGGTTACAGGCCCGGCCCGTGAAGTGATTGACGCCCAGGGCGCCATCGTCACCCCCGGTTTCATTGATGTGCACACCCATTACGACGGGCAGTTCCTGTGGGATGACCGGCTTGATCCCAGCTTTTCGCATGGGGTGACCACGGCCATCGGCGGCAATTGCGGCGTCGGTTTTGCGCCGGTACGCCCCGAGCACCGGACGGCGCTGATCGAATTGATGGAGGGGGTCGAGGAAATCCCCGGCGTGGTTCTGGACGAAGGGCTGGACTGGAACTGGACCAGTTTCCCCGATTACCTGAACCGTCTGGCCGAACGCCAATATACCATGGATATTGCCAGCCACATTACCCACGCGCCGTTGCGGGTGTTCGTGATGGGTGAGCGCGCGCTGCGTCATGAAGCGGCCACGGCTGACGATGTTGCGCAAATGGCAGGTCTGGTGCGCGAAGCGATGGATGCGGGCGCAGTGGGTTTTTCCGGCGCGCGTTTGATCGAACACTTGTCGAGCAAGGGGGACAATGTTCCCGGCACTTTTGCCGACGATGACGAATTGCTGACTATTGCCAAGGCGATGGGCGAATCCGGCCACGGCACCTTCCAGATCATCCCCTTGGGCGGGGTTGGTGCAGTGATGTATGATCAGGCGGGCCGGGATGCGCGCCGCGCCGAACATGACCGGATCGTGCGCATTGCCGAAGTATCTGGCCGTCCGCTGACGTATTCGCTGGTGCAGTTCAATTCCGACAGCACCGATTGGCAGATGATGGTCGAGGAATCCGAGCGCGCTGCCGCAGCAGGCCTGCCGATCACGCCACAAGTGGGCGCGCGGGGCGTTGGCGCCATGACCATGCTGGACGGCTATCACATCTTCATGTTGCGCGCGTCCTATCATGAAGTTGCGCATTTGCCCTTGGCTGAACGGGTGGCGGCATTGCGCAACCCGGACCGCCGCGCTGCCATTCTGGCCGAGCAAAGCGATCCGGCGCTGGTGGCACAGGACCCCAAGCTTGCGGCATTCATCGAAACGCTGCGCGGCAGGATCGGCGGCATTTTCCCTATGACGCTTCCGCTGAATTACGAGCCTGCCCCCGAAGGCAAGCTTGAAGTGCTGGCTGCGCAGGCCGGTGTGCCGATGGAGGAATACCTTTACGATCATTATGTTGCAGGCGATGGCAGCAATGTCTGCGCCAGCCATGCGCTGAACTTTGCCGGTGGCGGGCTGGATGCAACCTATGAAATGCTGCGCCGCGATATTACCGCCAGCGGGCTGGCCGATGGCGGTGCGCACATGAAGATGATCTGCGATGCGTCGATGCCCACGTTCATGCTGTCATTCTGGGGGCGTGACCGGTCACGCGGGCCGGGTCTGCCGCTTGAGCATATTGTCCGCAAGTTGAGCGCCAAGAACGCCGAGCTTTATGGTCTGGACGATCGGGGCCGGATTGCGCCGGGGATGCGCGCCGACATCAACGTGATCGATCATCAGCGTCTGGAATTGCACATGCCGCGCATGACACATGATCTGCCCATGGGCAGCGCGCGGCTCCTGCAAGGATCGACCGGCTATATCGCCACCATGGTCGGTGGCTGCATTACCCGCAGAAATGACGAAGAAACCGGCGCGCGGCCCGGCCGGTTGATCCGTGCCGGACAGGCTGAAGCGGCACTGGCTTGAACAAGATAAGAGGGAAGGGATGACCATGGACCAAGGGCAAACTGCAGAACTGACGTCGATCACGACTGCCATGAATTTTGTGCGCGACAAATCCGGCGCGGGATCGTTCAGCAATCTCAACCCTGAATTGACCACGTTGAAGCTGGCATCAAGCCAGGTTGAAATCCACGATGCGCGCACCTTGGCCAAGGCGCCAAGTTTTGCGCAGGAAGGGTTTGAAATTCACGACCTGCCCATGCCGGGCGCCAACTTTTTTGACATGGACTGGGTGCGCAATGTCTATGGCCCGCGCACTTTGGAATTTGTGAAGCAATTGGTGAATGCCGATCATATTGCCAGCTTTCATGCCGGCATGTTTTTCCGCGATACCGGCAAGATGCTGGATACGCTGGATACGCCGTTGCGCGGCAAGGCGGCTGATTTCGTGCATATGGACTATACCCGTACATCGGTGATGCCATTTGTACGCGAAGCGGTGGATGCCGAAACGCTGGAGCGGTTTCCGCATGTGAAGATTTTCAATGTCTGGCGTTCGCTGACGCCGCCGCCGCAGGATGTCGGCCTTGCCTTTTGTGATCAGCGCACGCTGGATCGCGATGACTGGGTGTTTGGCCAGACGGTGGAAAAGAACTTCCCCCAAGGCGTCCCGTTTTTGACCGGGGTGTTCAATCCGGCACAGAAATGGCACTATTATTCAGCGATGTCACAAGATGAAGTGGTGATCTTCAAGGGCTGTGATACCGATGAGGCTGCCCCTGTGGGATGCATGCACGGGGCGTTCGTCCATCCCGATCCCGGCCATGTCACCGTGCCACGCGCCAGCATCGAATTCCGCGTCATCGCCCTGTTCAAGGATTGATCATGGGCAGCACGTTGATCCGGGGCGGGTTGCTGGCCGATGGCAGCGGTGATGAACCGCGCATCGGCGACATCCGCTTTGCCGGGGGTATCATCACCGAGGTTGGCCGCGATCTTGCCCCGCTGGCAGACGAAACCGTGATCGAGGCCGACGGATTGCTGGTGACGCCGGGATTTGTCGATGTGCACACCCATTTTGATGGGCAGGCGACATGGGACACGCAGCTTGCGCCATCGTGCTGGCATGGCGTGACCACGGTGGTGATGGGCAATTGCGGGGTTGGATTTGCCCCGGTCCGGCCCGGACAGCAAGACCGGCTGATCGAATTGATGGAAGGGGTTGAGGACATTCCGGGCACCGCGCTGCACGCCGGGATGGCGTGGGGCTGGGAAAGCTTTGCCGACTATCTTGACGTGCTGGACCAGCGGCAATGGATGATCGACGTGGGCACCCAAGTGCCGCACGCCGCGGTGCGGGCATATGTGATGGGTGAGCGTGCGGGCGCGGGCCAGCCAACCGCCGATGACATCACCCAGATGCAAGTGCAGGTGCGCCAGGGGATGCAGGCGGGCGCGCTGGGCATTTCAACCAGCCGGATGCTGGCGCACAGGACCAGCCGTGGCGAAATTGTGCCCGGAACGCTGGCGCAGGAAGATGAACTTGAAGCGCTGGCCGAT
>CAZSTP010000004.1:32343-39924 GCA_964609325.1 uncultured Novosphingobium sp.
CGAAATTGTGCCCGGAACGCTGGCGCAGGAAGATGAACTTGAAGCGCTGGCCGATGTGCTGCGCGAACTGGATACAGGCGTCTTTGAAGTTGTGCCGCGCGGGATGGACGGTGAAATTTCGGTCGAAGCCCACGCCGAAATTGACTGGATGGCCGATCTGGCGCGCAAAAGCGGGCGTCCGCTGGTGTTTTCGATGGTGCAGACACACACCGAAAGCGACCGTTGGCGGGTCTATCTTGACCGTGCCGCGCAGTTGCAGGCGCAAGGTGTGCCGTTCTATCCCGAAGTAGGGCCACGGCCGGTTGGCATCATCTTTGGCCTGCAAAGCGAATTCACGCCGTTTTCGCACAGGCCCACTTATGCGGCGCTGGAAAATCTTCCGCTGGCTGAACGTCTGGCCGAAATGCGCAAACCTGATGTGCGGGCGCAGATCCTGTCCGAACCGGTTGGGCAATACCGCTCGCAAGGGCAGCAGGACATGCACACCAATTTTGCCAACATGTACCGCATCGCCAACCCGATCAATTGGGAGCCGACGCGCGCTGAAACCATGCTGGTGCTGGCAGCGGCCGCAGGGATGGATGTCGAGGCGTACTTGTACGATTACCTGCTGGGCGAAAACGGCGGGAACCTGATCCTCTATCCCTATACGAACTATACCAGCGGCACTCTGGCCGAAGTGCACGAGATGCTGGCACACCCGGCCACACGGTTCGGGCTGGGCGATGCCGGGGCGCATTGCGGGATTGCCTGCGATGCGGGTAGCACCACGCTGCTGCTGGCGTTCTGGACGCGGGACAGGACCGATGGGCCGCAGATTGCGCTGGGCCAGGCGGTTCGGATGATAACGCGCGATACTGCCGATCTTTACGGGCTGGGTGACCGGGGGCGGCTGCAACCGGGCTATCGCGCCGATATCAACCTTGTTGATTATGCGCAGTTGGAACTTTTGCTGCCGCACATGGTATGGGATCTGCCAACTGGTGCGCGGCGGATCATGCAGCGCGCCAAAGGCTATGTCGCCACTTTCGTTGCGGGCGAGCAGACCATTGCCAATGATCAGGCGACAGGTGCATTGCCCGGACGGTTGATCCGGGGCGCCAAGTCTGGTCCAGCACAAGCTGCGCTGTGAATTTCGGCGAGAGCCGCAGGAGAATTTGGATTATGCTTACCGTTCATCATCTTGCCACGTCGCAATCAGACCGCATCGTGTGGCTGTGCGAAGAGCTTGGAATACCGTACGAACTGAAGCGCTATGCCCGTGATCCTGTCACGCGGCTGGCCCCTGCGGAATATTGCGCGTTGCACCCAGCCGGCACTGCGCCGGTCATTTCAGACGGTGATGTGCAACTGGGGGAATCGGCGGCGATCATCGAATATATCATCAACCGCTACGGTCAGGGCCGTCTGGCGGTGGCGCCATCCGATCCCGCATATGCCGATTATCTGTTCTGGTTCCACTATGCCAATGGATCATTCATGCCCGCAGCAATGATGGGGCTGGTGTCGCGCATGGTGCCTGCCGAAGGTGCTGATGCGCTGAAAAGCCTGACGCGGCGGCTGGACCGTGCGTGGGATCTGGTCGAAGCGCGGCTGGGGCAGAGCGAGTATCTGGCAGGCGACAGCTTCACCGCCGCCGATATCATGATCCTGTTCCCGCTGACGACGATGCGCCTGTTCGCGCCGCGTGAACTGGCAGGCTATCCCAATGTTGCGGCGTACCTGCAACGCATCGGCGCGCGTCCTGCCTTCAAGGCGGCGATGGAAAAGGCCGATCCGGGATTTGTCGTTCCGCTGACCTGATGCAAATGCCCGGTGCCGGCCCGCGAGAACGGGCTGGCACCGGCAATTCACGATCAACCCAGGAAGTATTTGCCGCCATCGACCACGATGGTCTGGCCGGTGATGAAGCGCGCGCCATCACCGACAAGGTGCATCATCGTGGCGGCCATGTCTTCAGGCTGGATCTGCGCTGCGATCAATTGTGTGGTCTTGGCGCGTTCTTCGGCAACGGCCATGTTGCCGCCCATGATTTCCGAATAACCTTCGGTGGCGGTGCCGCCCGGAGCAATGGCGTTGACGCGGATGTTGTCACGGCCAAGTTCGGATGCACAGCTTTTCGTCAGGCCGATAACGGCGGCCTTCGATGCGGTGTAATCGAGCATATAGGCCATGCCGAATGCCGAGATCGAGGTCTGGTTGACAATCGCCCCGCCGCCGCGCTGGCGCATGTAAGGCACGACCGCGCAAGTGCACAGCCAAGGGCCGCGGACGTTGACGGCCATCGTGCGGTCCCAGCGATCGACGGAAATGTCGCTCATCGGGCCACCCTTCAGCGAGGCGAACATGGCGGCGTTGTTGACGAGAATGTCGATCCCGCCAAATTCCTCAGCCGTTGCCTTGGCCATGGCTTCGGTGGAGTCCTTGCTGGCGACGTCCACTTTCAGGAAGGCCGCTTTCTGGCCCTTGGCGCGGATCGCTTCGACGGTCTTGGCGCCTTCTTCTTCGAGAAGGTCAACGACCATCACGGCAGCGCCTGCATCGGCAAGGGCTTCAACATAGGCGCGGCCAATTCCGCGCGCACCACCGGTGACGATGGCAACTTTTCCTGAAAGGCTCATGGGTCTATCTTTCGCTTGAATTTTTGGTCTGAACGCCGCGGATGCGTGGCCGATCAGCTACCTTTGGTGATTTCCTGACCGAGGACGAATACCGACGAGGTACGGTCAATGGTGCTGGGGAAGGTTGCAGCCTTTTCAGCGAGTTCCTTCATCACGGCTTCGGCGCTTTCACCTTCGACTTCGGTGACATTGACATAAGGTTTGTCGATGCGGTTCTGTGCCATGATCTTGAACCGGCGGACCGATTTTGCACCGGTGATCGACATGAGATCGGCGGCGTGAACTTCATCGTACCAGGTGTTGTACGCTTCATCGTCACCTTCGCCGCTGGTAGGACCATTGATGGCGATAAGCAGAAATCTGGGCACTGGCAGTTCCTCTCTTCAATGTGGCTTGCACGTCGATGCATATTTGCAATTCGCGCGTGTCATATCATTGGCAAAAGGCGCGTCAAAGCCCAATTCTGCTGACGCGAAAAAAGCCCCGCAATCGTGTGATTGCGCGGCGGGTGTGCAGAAAGCCGGCCGTTGCCCTTAAGGGTGGAACGGTTCTACCGGTGTGGTGCGGCCCACCAGAAATGCATCGGCAACAAGGCGCAACGGGGCAACGTCGACATCGCTTTGGCCGGTGCGGACCAGTTCGACAAAACGGGCGTAAAGCGCGGGATATTCAGCTTCGGCCCCCACATCGACAGGCTGGCCGGCGATTGACAGCGTGTTGCCACCGTGGCCAAGCACCAGCGTTCCATCTTGCGTTTCGACAATGATGTCCCAGCTTTGCGGACCGGTCTGGCGGAAATCGAAATCCGCCGTGACCGGAAGTCCCGATGCGGTTTCCATGATCAGGTTGGCGGCAATGGGCGCAGCACAATTGCTGGGCACTTCAAGGCTGGCGGCGATCATGCGCACGGGTTCGGGCATGATGGCGGTCAGAATCGACAAGGCGTTGATGCCCGGATCGAACACGCCAAAGCCGCCGGGCTGCCAGATCCAGTCCTGCCCCGGATGCCAGACGCGGACGTCTTCCTTCCAGTTGATATGGGTGGAAATGATCGTGCGTCCGGCCAGCCATGTGCGGGCATGGGCCACTGCCGCAGCCTCACGCGAGTGCCATGATGCGTAAAGCGTCACGCCTTGCGCCGCAGCCAGCGCGCACAGCGCTTCGACTTCGGACAGCGTTGCGCCGGGGGGCTTTTCAAGGAATACGTGCTTGCCCGCCAGCAACGCGTCATGTGCAGCGCGAAAACGCGGCTGCGGTGGCTGGCACATGACCACCGCATCCAGCGCATCATCGCCTGCCAGCATGGCCGCAAGGTCCGGGTAGCTGGATAGGCCTTCCAGCGCGGCGTTGCGGCTGGCGACGGCAACAAGGTCTATGCCGTGAACTTTGGCGATGGCAGGCAAATGCTGGTCACGCGCAATCTTGCCCAGTCCGACAAGCCCGAGACGAATGGCAGCGGTCATATCTGGCGAACCGTGACTGAAGGTTCAACGGCAAGGTGTGCAAGCGGATTGCGCGCTGGCAGTGCAAAGGCATCGGCGCTGATTTCGAAAACATCGCCATCGCGGGTTTCGATGCCGTCCGAAAACGAAAGCGTGGCCGTGCCATAGAAATGCACATGAACATCGCCTGCGCGGCGGAATTGCGCGTATTTGAAGTGGTGCTGTTCAAGATTGGCGATGCTGTGCGACATGTTCGCCTCGCCCGAAAGGAAAGGCTTTTCCCACAAGACAGCACCATCGCGCAGAATGCGGCTGGTGCCTTGGAGGTTGGCGGGCAGTGCGCCCAGCAGCAATTCCGGGCCAAGTGCGGCCTGACGCAGCTTGCTGTGAGCCAGCCACAGATAATTGTGGCGTTCGGTGACGTGATCGGAAAATTCGTTGCCCAGAGCAAAGCCCATGCGGATGGGCTGCCCTGCCGGATCAATCAGGTAAATCCCGGCAACTTCAGGTTCTTCACCACCGTCGAGCGCAAAGCCGGGGCGATGCAGCGGGGTGCCGGGGGCCACAAGGATCGAGCCATCGCCCTTGTAGAACCATTCAGGCTGCTGGCCGGTGCTGCCCGGAGCGGGTTTGCCACCTTCCAGCCCTTCAAGAAACATGCGCATGGAATCGGTTGCTGCCCCGGCAGCGGCAGCCTTGTGCATCTTGTCGCGCCCTTCGGCAGAACCCAGATGCGTCAGGCCGGTGCCGCTGACCAGCAGGTGCGCAGGATCGGCATGATCGACCGGACACAGCAGCGTTACCGCCGTCAGATCAACACCTGCACCGCGACGTGCCTGCGCCAAAGCGGCCAGCGTTGTGCCGGCGGCGAGGGCATTTTGCGCCAGCGCCAGTGTTGATGGCGTCCCGTCAAGCCGGACGGCCTGACCTTGTGCATCAAGCGCGGCAACACCGCGCTGACCATCCTGAACGAACTGGACCAGTGAACGCATCATGCCACCTCGCGCTTGCCGTCGATCCGGCGGGGGAGTTTCCACGGATTTGCAGCCTGAAGCGCCGTGGGCAGCAGCGCATCAGGAATGTCCTGATAACAGACCGGACGCAGGAAACGCGCCATTGCCAACGTGCCGACAGAAGTGGTGCGGCCATCGGACGTTGCGGGATAGGGGCCGCCGTGAACCATGGCGTGCGAAACTTCGACGCCGGTTGGCCAGCCATTTGCCAGCACGCGGCCCACTTTCCCGGCCAGCAGCGGCAGCACGGTTGCAGCGGCAGGCTGATCGTCTGCATCCAGCTGGATTGTGGCAGTCAATTGCCCTTCAAGGCTGGCGATGACGCCTGCCATGGCGGCAAGGCTGGCACAGCGCACGATGACAGATGAAGCGCCGAACACTTCATGGCCCAGGGCTTTTTCGGCCACGAAGGCGACATCGGTGGTTTCAAACAGCGCGCCTGAACAGCGGTTTGGAGCATCGCTTGGCTTGCCGGTGCCGCTGCGCGTGGCGCAATCATTGGCATCAAGCGCGGCAACGCCTGCCTGATAGGCGGCGTGAATGCCGGGGGTGAGCATGACCGGCGGTTCGGCATTGGCCAGCGCATCGGCAGCGGCGGCAATGAAACGGTCAAGTGCGGGGCTATCAAGCGCGATGACAAGGCCCGGATTGGTGCAGAACTGGCCCGCGCCCATGGTGAGCGAACCGACAAAGGCGGCGCCGAGCGCTTCGGCACGCGCATCAAGCGCGGCGGGCAGCAGGACGACGGGGTTGATGCTCGACATTTCGGCATAGACCGGGATTGGTTCGGCGCGCTTGGCGGCAATATCCACCAGCGCAAGACCGCCGCTGCGCGAACCGGTGAAACCCACCGCGGTGATGCGCGGATCGGCCACCAGGGCGGCGCCTAGATCATTCGACCGGCCCGGAAGGAATGAAAACACGCCTTCTGGCAAGCCGCACGATTGCACGGCGCTGCGGATGGCGCGGGCGACGAGTTCACCCGTGGCAGGGTGTGCCGGGTGGCCCTTGACGACGACCGGACAACCGGCGGCAAAGGCCGAAGCGGTGTCGCCGCCTGCCACCGAGAAGGCGAGCGGGAAGTTGGATGCGCCGAACACGGCAACCGGACCAAGCGCGGTGTTGAAGCGGCGCAGATCGCTGCGCGGGGGGGCGCGGTCGGGCAGGGCGGGGTCGATCGTGACATCGGCCCAGGTACCGTCGCGCACTTCGCTGGCGAACAGGCGCAACTGGTTGACCGTGCGCATGCGTTCGCCTTCGAGGCGGGGGCGGGGCAGGCCCGATTCCGCAATGGCGGTTTCGATCAGCGTGTCGCCGATGGCAAGGATCGCCTCGGCAGCAGTTTCGATGAAGGCGGCGCGCGCATCGGGGGCAAGGCCGGCAAATGCAGCCGCGGCCTGAGCCGCAAGGGCACAGGCATCGGCAACATCGGTGGCCGATGCTTCGCAAAATGCCTGGCTCAGATTTTCGCCGGTTGCCGGGTTGACGGCGTGGAACAGCGAGGGGCTGCGGCGGTCGGCGTTGCCGACAAGAATGCTTCCGTCAATCATGGTCAAAACGTCCGATCGGTTCAATGGTTGTCGCGCGGGAGGCCGCGGGTCTGGGCGATGCGCTGGAAGGTTTCGGCGCCTTCAAGGATCGCGCCGGTTTCAAGCTGGCCCACGACCATGCGCTGGATCTGTTGCCACGGGGTTTGCGATGCGGGGTAAGCATAGCCGCCAGCAGCCTTCAGGGCGGCTTTGCGTTGTGCCAGTTCGTCATCGCCGATCAGCACATCGACGGTGCCCTTTTTCAAGTCGATGCGGACCTTGTCACCGCTTTGCAGCAACGCAAGCCCGCCGTCTGCCGCGGCTTCTGGCGAGGCGTTGAGGATCGACGGGCTGCCGCTGGTCCCCGATTGGCGGCCATCGCCGATGCACGGCAGCGCACGGATGCCTTCGCGCAGCAGATAGGCTGGCGCGCGCATGTTGACGACTTCAGCCGCGCCGGGATAGCCGATGGGCCCGGCGCCGCGCATGACCAGCATGGTGTTGCTGTCAATCGCAAGCGCGGGATCATCAATCCGGGCGTGATAGTCTTCAGGACCGTCAAACACGATCACCGGGCCTTCGAAGGCTTCGGGATCATCGGGGTTTGACAGGTAGCGGCTGCGGAACTCATCCGAGATCACGCTGGTTTTCATCACCGCGCTGGTGAACAGGTTGCCTGACAGGACAAGGAAACCGGCGTCCTGCAGCAAAGGCTGATCGAACGGGCGGATCACGCGTTCGTCCATGATTTCGGCATCGCGGCAATTTTCGCCGATGGTCAGGCCGTTGACGGTCATCGCGCCTGCGTGGATGTGGCCATGGCCCATCAACTGGTTGACCACGGCAGGAACGCCGCCTGCGTGGTAGTAATCCTCGCCCAGATATTCGCCCGCAGGCATCAGGTTGACCAGCAGCGGCAGCTTGTGGCCGAATGTCTGCCAATCGCGCAGATCAAGGTCCACACCCATGTGCCGGG
>CAZSTP010000004.1:40024-52804 GCA_964609325.1 uncultured Novosphingobium sp.
TTGTGGCCGAATGTCTGCCAATCGCGCAGATCAAGGTCCACACCCATGTGCCGGGCAATGGCGGCAAGGTGGATCGGCGCGTTGGTTGATCCGCCGATGGCAGTGTTGACCGCGATGGCATTCAGGAACGCCTCGCGCGTCATGATGTCCGACGGTTTGAGGTCTTCGCGCACCATGTCTACAATGCGTTTGCCGGTGTGATAGGCGCATTCCTGCCGGTCACGGTAGGGCGCCGGGATGGCGGCTGATCCGGGCAGGCTCATGCCCAGAGCCTCGGCCAGACTGTTCATCGTGGTGGCAGTGCCCATGGTGTTGCAATAGCCGGTCGATGGGGCCGACGAGGACACCAGCTTGATGAAGCCGGTATCGTCAATTTCCCCGCGGCTGAGCATTTCGCGCGCTTTCCACACGATGGTCCCGCTGCCGGTACGTTCACCGCCCTGCTTGTTCGACGCATGCCAGCCGTTGAGCATCGGCCCCACCGACAGCGCGATGGCAGGGATGTTGACCGTGGCTGCGGCCATCAGTGCCGCAGGGGTGGTCTTGTCACAACCGATGGTCAGGACGACGCCATCCAGAGGATAGCCGTGCAACACTTCGACCAGGCCAAGATAGGCAAGGTTGCGATCCAGCCCGGCGGTGGGACGCTTGCCCGTTTCCTGAATGGGGTGGACCGGAAATTCGATGCAGATGCCGCCAGCTTCACGGATGCCTTCGCGCACGCGTTCGGCCAGAACCAGATGGTGGCGGTTGCATGGCGACAAGTCGCTGCCGGTCTGGGCAATGCCGATAATCGGGCGGCCAGAGCGCAATTCTTCAAGGCTGAGGCCGAAGTTGAGATAACGCTCTAGATATAGAGCCGTCATATCGATATTGTCCGGGTTATCGAACCATGCGGCTGAACGGAGCTTGCGCGGAGTGGGGTGCGGTGTTGACGACATGGGTTCGTCGATATACTCATACAATACCAAGATCAACTGTCCGGCATCACGGGCGCCTGAAATTGTTAAGAATACGACCGTGCCGGGATGGCATGAGTGCATGAGGGGATGATTGTAATGGCCCATGGTGTGGTTAGGCAAGGCGCTGGAACGGGCAAGGGCCGGACGGCCGTAGCGCTTGTTTTCGTAACGGCGCTCTTTTTCATCTGGGCCTTCGTGACCAATCTGATCGACCCGCTCGTCAAGAGCATGAAGGTCATCTACACGCTGACCGACTTTGAATCGCAGTTGAACCAGTTCGCTTTCTTCATCGCCTATGGTGTGATGTCGATTCCGTCCGCCTGGTATCTGTCGCGCAAAGGCTATGCCAATTCGATCATCCTTGGCCTGCTGGGCGTGGTGGCAGGCTGCCTGATTGCCTGGTCGACAACGTGGTCGCAAAGTTTTGTGACTGTGCTGCTGGGCCTGTTTGTTGCAGCATCAGGCATCACTTTGCTGCAAGTTGCAGCCAATCCGTTGATTGCATCGATGGGCGATCAGAAGTCATCGCACTTCCGCCTTAACCTCAGCCAGGCCTTCAATTCGCTGGGCGCCTATGCGGGCGGCATTTTTGGCGCGGCCTATCTGTTGAAGGGCGACCTCTTCGAAAAAGACGTGGTGCTGACTGACGGGCTGAAAGCAGAAGGCCTGTCGTTTGTGACCGGCGTCTATTTTGAAATCGCCATCGCGCTGGGCCTGTTCATCCTTGCCGTCACCCTGGTGCGCAAGACCATTTCGGACCACGCGCCAGCCATTCCGCAGAACACCGCATCGCCGCTGTCGGCGTTGCAATCAAAGTGGGCCAATCTGGGGGCGATGGCGATCTTCCTGTATGTTGGTGCAGAAGTCTGTGTGATTTCGGGGCTGATCTTCTTTCTGGAACAAGAGCAGATCCTGAATATTCCGTCGCTGACGGCGGGCTATATCGCGCCAATCTTCATGCTGCTGGCCATGGTGGGCCGCTTTGCCGGAAGCGCATTGCTACGCAAATTCCAGGCCACCAGCATGCTGGCGTTTGTTGCTGCTGGTGCATCGATCCTGTGCCTGATCGTCATGGGCACCTACAACATGGCAGCAACGCCGCTGGGTGGCACGATCGCCTTGCCCGGTGACTATGTGGCGCCGTTGACGATGGGCTTTGTCCCTGCTGCTGCGGCCATCTTCCTGGGCCTGTTCAATTCGGTCATTTTCCCGACGGTGTTCACGCTGACGCTGGAGCGGTCCAGCGCGCCAGCATCGGCAACATCGGGTCTGATGTGCATGGCCATTTGTGGCGGCGGCTTCATTTCGATCCTTTACGGGGCGGTGATCGACATGTTCGCCGCAGGCTTCCCGACAGGCGCCCGTTCGCTGGCGTTCATCGTGCCGCTGGCATGTTATCTGTTCGTCCTTTGGTTCGCACGTGCGGCGCGTCATGCGCCTACCCATGCGATCGAAGAAGGCGCGGTTTCGGCGCATTGATGATGGCAACAGAAGCGGAACTTGTCTGGCCGGTCGGCGCTTTGCTTGGCGAAGGACCGGCCTGGTTCCCGCAGGAACAGGCGCTGCGCTTTGTCGACATAAAGGGCGGCAAGCTGCACAAGTTTGTGCCCGGAACCGGCGCGCTCGAAACGCTGGAAGTGGGCGGCATGCCCAGCTTCATCCTGCCTGAAGATGGCGGCGGGTTGCTGGTCGGTTCAATAGACCACCTGCACCGGTTGGAAGCAGACGCATTGGGCACAGTTGTGGCGCAGGTGGCCATGCCCGCGCACAACCGGACCAATGATGCGACGGTGGATGCCAAGGGCCGCATCTGGTTCGGCACGATGGACAATGAAGAAAACGTGCCGTCGGGCCGCCTTTATTGTCTGGACGCAGGGGAACTGCACGACATGGGGCAGGATGCGGTCGTCACCAATGGTCCGGCAATCACGACGGATGGGCAGACGCTGTACCATGTGGATTCCGGCAATCGCCGGATCTGGCGGTTGCGCCTTGGTGAAGGGCCCTGCGTGCAATCGCGCGAGGTGTTCCTGCAACTGGGCGAAGATGACGGTTATCCCGATGGCGTTGTTCTGGACAGCGAAGATTGCCTGTGGGTGGCACTGTGGGATGGTTGGGCGGTCCGCCGTTACGGCCCGGATGGCACGCTGTTGATGCAGGTCGATCTGCCCTGTGCGCGGGTGACGAAGATTGCCTTTGGCGGAGCGGATTTGCGCAAGGCCTATGTCACGACAGCGCGGGTCGGTCTGGATGCGGCTGCGCTGGAAAGCCAGCCGCTGGCAGGCGCGCTGTTTGCGTTTGATGCACAGGTGGCTGGACGGCCATTGCCCTCAGCCAGACTGCGCCCATGAGCTGGAAGGCCTTTGGCGATTGGGGCACCAGCAATCTGCGGCTGTACCGGATCGAACAATCCGGTACCGTTTCGGCGACAACCCAAGGCCCCGGTATCGGCAGCCTGACGCAAGGGGCGCACGCCGCCTTGCGTGACGCGCTCGATACGCTTGCAGGTGGGGCATTGGCCGCCGATCCCCCCGCTGAAATCCGGCTTTGCGGCATGGCGGGATCGCGTACCGGCCTTGCCGAAGCGCCTTATGCCCTGTGCCCTGCCGATGCAGAACAGTGGGCCCGCGAGGCGATACCGTTGACCTTTGACGGCATTGCCCTGCGCATTGCGGCGGGCCTTGCCTGCGATGATCTGCCTGATGTGATGCGGGGTGAAGAAGCGCAGATCTTTGGCGCTATTGCCATGTCGCCAGACCGGGGGGCGGGACGTTCGGTCCATGTCCTGCCGGGGACGCACAGCAAGTGGGCGGTTGTCGAAGATGGCCGGATTACCGGCTTTCGCACGTTCCTTTCAGGCGAATTGTTCGCGCTTTTGCAATCGCGTTCGACTTTGCTGGCATTGGGTGAAACCGGCACACCTGACGAAGAAGACGCCGGATTTGCCGCAGGCCTTGATCGGGCAAATGGTGGAGATGGCCTGGCGGCCGCGCTGTTTGCCACGCGCAGCTTGCAATTGCGGGCTGGCCGTTCGCGCCGATGGGCCACAGGGTTCCTGTCTGGCCTGATCATCGGTGACGAAGTTCAGGCAATGCGCCGTCTTGCCGGTTTGCCGCAAAGCGTCAGCCTGATTGGCGCCCCTGCGCTTAGCGCACGATATGTTCAGGCGCTTGGTGCAGCAGGGGTTGCGGTGCAATGCCTTGATGGTGCTGCTTGCGCGCTCAAAGGATTGGAATTGCTTGATGTCGTTTGCTGATGACCTGCTGGCTGCAGGTGCGCCTCCGATTGTGGCGATCTTGCGCGGGATCACGCCGGCAGAAGCCGTGCCGGTTTGCGAAAGCCTGATTGCAGCAGGGATCCGGTTGATTGAAGTACCGCTCAATTCACCCGATCCGTTCACCAGCATTGCGGCAATGCAGGCCGCTTTCGGCCATGAAGCCTTGATCGGGGCAGGAACGGTGCTGGATGTGGCATCGGTTGATAAGCTGGCCGATACGGGCGCAAAACTGATGGTTACGCCCAACACCAATACCGATGTGATCGCGCGCGGGGTTGCGCGCGGGCTTGAAGTGATGCCCGGTTTTCTGACGCCGACCGAAGCCTTTGCCGCAATTGGCGCAGGGGCACGGCGGCTGAAGCTGTTTCCCGGAATTGCCATGGGGCCGACATATCTGAAAGCCATCTGTGAAGTCCTGCCTTCATCGGTGGGCGTATGGGCCGTGGGCGGCATAAGCGCCGAAAACTGGCGCGACTGGATGGCCAACGGCGCTGCGGGCGTTGGCGTTGGCGGATCATTGTATCGTCCCGGCGATACGCCTGCCATGGTCAGGGCCAAAGCGGCTGCGCTGGTGGATGCTGCAGCCGTCTGATCGGGGATATGCCAAACCGGCATAGATGAGGCGTTTCAAACAGCATTAGTGGTGGCAGCGCCATAGCGGTAAACCCTTTGTGACCGGGCAGATGCGATCTGTCTGGCGACAAAGGGAGAATGGCGCATGGCCACAGTTTCCACAGCGTTCGATGTAGCGCCATTGGGCAAGGATGTACCGTTTGGCGCGATTGTTCATGGTTTGCGCCATGATGCCTTGCGTGATCCCGATGTGCGCCAAGCACTGGTTGATCTGTGGATCGACAAGGGTGTGCTCCTGTTCCGCGATGGCGATGCCACCGAGGCCATGCAGCTTGACCTGAGCCGCTGTTTCGGCCCGCTGGAAGCGCACCCTTTTCCCGAAAGCCGCAGCGAGGATGTGCCTGAACTGACCAAGATCAAGTTCTATCCCGAAGATGGCAGCTATTATTCGATCAATGGCGAATTGCGCGGGGGCTGGCTGCCCTGGCACAGCGATCTGACATATACCAACCGGATCAATCGTGGCGGCATTTTGCGGCCCGTGCAATTGCCGCGCCGCCTGGGGATGACAGGTTTCTTGTGCCAGATTGCCGCATGGGACCGTCTGCCTGTGGCGCTGCAGGAAAAGATCGAAGGGCTTCACGTCGTTTACGAGGTGGAGGTCAACATGGAATTGCAGCGCTATTCCGGGGTTGATGCGCGGCTGGTCCGCCTTGCCCGATCAGGCACGGCGATTGAAAAGCGCAAGTACGGCTATCCCCGCGTCATTCACCCGATGGTCTATGTGCAGCAGGAAACGGGCCGCAAGATCCTGAACATATCACCCGCCTTTGCGGTGGGCATCTACGAAGACGGTTCACCCGCTGGCGATGCGCTTCTGGCCGAAGTGATGGCCTACTGCACCGACAACGCCCTGGCCTATTTCCACGAATGGAAGAGCGATGACATGGTGCTGTGGGACAATTGGCGCACCTTGCATTGCGCCACCGGCGTCGAACCGGAGGAAACACGCGTCATGGTCCGCACCACGATTGCGGGCGATTATGCGCTGGGGCGCAATCTGGGGGCAGGCGGCCCGCAAGTCGATTTCGATGTGTGAATGAAATTCTAGGTTCGGCCAGACCGGACGCAACACCAACAATCAAAGGAAAACAGGCCGTGTCGGAATGCAGCTTCGATATCGTTGTTCGCGCAGGAACAGTGCTCGATGGACTGGGCGGTGCAGGATACATCGCCGATGTTGCCATCAAGGATGGCAAGATCGTCGAAGTGGGCACGGTAACGGGCCGCGGGGTTGAGGAAATCGACGCCAAGGGCCGGATCGTAACGCCGGGCTTTGTTGACATCCACACCCATTACGATGGGCAGGTGACATGGGAAAACCGGTTGGCACCGTCATCGGGCCACGGCGTGACGTCGGTCATCATGGGCAATTGCGGGGTGGGCTTTGCGCCATCGCGTCCGCACCAGCGCGAAACCATGATCAAGCTGATGGAAGGCGTCGAGGATATTCCCGAAGTGGTGATGACCGATGGCATCCCGTGGAATTGGGAAAGCTTTCCCGATTATCTCGACGCGCTTGACCAGCGCCACACCGACATCGATTTTGCCGCGCAATTGCCGCACAACCCCTTGCGCATTTATGTGATGGGTGAGCGCGGTGCCAATGCCGAGCCGCCAACCGCCGATGAAATGGCACAGATGCGCGCGCTGACCGCCGAGGCGATCCGGGCCGGTGCGATTGGCGTTTCGACCACGCGCAATCTGGCACACCGCTTCCGTGACGGACGCTCTGCCCCGACGGTACTGGGCGATGACGATGAATTGCTGGCGATTGCCGCGGGCCTGCGTGATGCCGGTGCCGGCGTGTTCGAAATGCTGGGTGATGACCGGATCAGCGGTGAAGAGCAGATCGCGCTGCTGCGCAACATCTGCGAAACATCGGGCGGGCGTCCGCTGTCATTCACGCTGACTCAGCCCAAGGATGGCAATGACCGCTGGCAGGTGATCCTTGACGGCATTACCAAGGCCAATGCCGATGGTCTGCCGCTGAACGCGCAAGTCATGCCGCGACCTGTCGGCATTCTGGTGGGGCTTGACCTGTCGCTTCACCCGTTTGCGTTCCATCCCAGCTTCCGCAAGATTGCATCGCTGCCACTGGCCGAGAAGGTCAAGGCCATGCGCGATCCGGAAATGCGGGCGCGGCTGATGTCTGAACAAAGCGAAGACCCGCACGATTTCTTCAAGACCGTGGTGGACGATACCGAATGGTTGTTCCCGCTAAGCGATCCGCCAAACTATCACCCTGCGATGGAAGAAAGCATCGCGTGCCGTGCGCGCGAGGCCGGGGTTGATCCGCTGGAGCTGATCTATGACGAACTGCTCAAGGATGATGGCCGGGCGATCCTTTACCGCCCATCGGCCAACCGCAATGGCGAACGGTTCGAAGGCGCAGGCAAGGCATTCCTGAAACATCCTCATGTTCTGCTGGGGCTGGGTGATGGCGGCGCGCATTACGGGATGATCTGCGATGCGGCTTTGCCAACCTACTTCCTGACGCACTGGGTGGGCCATCCTGATCCGGAAAAGCAGGTTCCGCTGGAACGGGCGATCCAGATGCTGGCCTATGATACGGCCCAGGCGGTGGGTCTGCATGATCGTGGCCGGATTGCGCCGGGGTACAAGGCGGACATCAATGTGATTGATGTGGACGGCCTGCGGCTGGGGTTGCCGCATCCGGTATTCGATCTTCCCGCAGGTGGCCGCCGTCTGGTGCAGACCGCGTCCGGATATGATGCGACCATCGTGTCAGGGCAAGTGACGTATCGCCATGGCGAAGCCACCGGCGCGCTGCCGGGCCGGCTTATCCGTGGCGCCAAAACGGCACCTTGATGGGGCAAGGCGCTGCACGCAACATGCCGGTGCAGCGCCGCTGAAGGATTCCAACCCATGACCAGCGAAAGGCCGGGAGCGGTGCCAAAACAAGATTTGCGTGTAACCGATCCGGCGCTGATACCGTCGGGCCGCTTTTACGACGAAGGCTTCTTCCGCGAGGAATGCGAAAAGCTGTGGCCCCATGTGTGGCAGATGGCTTGCCGTCTTGAGGAGATTCCCGAAGTCGGCGATTATGTGGAATACACGCTGCTGCAATGGTCCGTCATCATCGTGCGGACCCGCGAAGGGGTGAAGGCATTCCACAACGCCTGCCGGCATCGCGGGGTGCAACTGGTTGGTGAGCCTGGAAACTGCCGCACGTCAGGCTTTATCTGCCCGTTCCATGGCTGGCGCTTTGACATGGACGGCAGGAACACCTTCGTGTTCGGCCGCAAGATCTTCGATCCGGCATTGCTTGAACAGGACAGCATCAATCTGGTGCCATGCCGCGTCGAGATGTGGGCAGGGTGCGCGTTCATCAATTTTGACAACGATGCGCCATCGTTGCAGCAATGCCTTGGTCCGGTTGAGCAGCGGATGAACATTCGCAATGCCGATCAGTTGAAGATGGAATGGTGGTACGGCACCGTGCTGCCAACCAACTGGAAGCTGGCGATGGAAGCCTTCATGGAAGGCTATCACGTGATGCGCACGCACCCGCAACTTCACGCGCTGGCCCCGCGCAACAAGTATGAACCCGGCAGTGCCGGCGCGCCGCAACGCACCCCGCGCGAGATGGTCGAAATGATGGCGGCCTTCCTGGAACGGCTGGGCGATGGCATGGCCGGGCTTGTCCATTCATCGGAAATTGCCATTGCCCGCAGCCTTGTGGACATGGACCTGCCCGATGATCCGGCGCTGGCGCTGGGCGCTTATGTGAAGGCGGTGAAGACCGAAATCACCCGCCAGGGTCAGGCGCAGGGCTTGCCCATGCCAGATCTGGTGGCGGTAGATGCCGAATTGCCGCATCGCGGGGTGGAGTTCATCTTTCCGCACATGTTCCTGCTGCAGTATTTCGGGGCGATGTCACAGTATCGCATCCGGCCACTGACCGCCGAAACGTGCTTGTTCGAAATCTGGTCCTTGGCATTCCTGCCCGATGACGACAGCCGCGAACGCCCGCGCGCACCGACGATGCTGCCATATGACAGCCTGGAATTCCCCGAAATTCCGCAGCAGGATTATGCCAATCTGCCGCGCCAGCAGCGCGGGCTGCACGCCATCGGGTTTGATCACATGCGCTTGTCCGGCGAAGTGGAGGGCATGGTCAGCAATTACCAGCGCCTGATCGACGGGTTTCTGGACGGCGTGGCCAGCGATCTTCTGGCCAAGGCACAGGCGATCACCAATGACGGGTTCGACAGACCCATTCTTGACCTTGGCCTGTAACACCACTTTTTGATGCATCTGGAGAATTCGATGACAACCAGTACGGGCCGACTTGCCGGAAAAGTTGCGATCATTACCGGCGCGAGCACAGGATGCGGGCCGGTCATGGCGCGGCGCTTTGTCGCTGAAGGGGCACGCGTGCTGATGTGCGCGCGGCGCGAGGACATGGTGCAGAGCGAAGCCGCCGCCATCGGCCCGGATGCCATCGGCATGCGTTGCGATGTGACCAATGAAGATGATGTGCGCGCCATGGTGGAACGCGCGATCACAGAATTTGGCCAGGTCGACATTCTGCTGAACAACGCGGCGGTGCCGGGGCAGGACAAGTACATCTGGGAACAGACGCTGGAAAACTGGAATGCGACGATTGCGGTGGACCTGACCGCCGCGATGCTGTGTTCGCGCGAAGTTGTGCGCCAATCGATGCTTGAGCGCAAAACCGGTTCGATCATCAATTTTTCGTCCACGGCGGGCTGGCGCGGCGATACGCGCAAGACGCATTACGTTGCGGCCAAAGGCGGATTGCGCGCCTTTACCAAGAGCGTGGCCAATGACGTGGGGCCTTATGGCATCCGCTGCAATTGTCTGGTTCCCGGCAGCATCGATACCGAACTGTGGCAGAACTATGCCCGCCGCCGTGCCGGCGAAGAAGGCGTCGCTGTAGAAGACTGGCGCGCCGCGACTTTTGCCAGCCTGCCTTTGCGCACGATTTCGAAGCCGAACGACATTGCCAATCTGGCGCTGTTTCTGGCGAGCGATGAAAGCCAGACAATTACCGGACAATCGATAAACTGCGATGCCGGCGCATACATGGTAGGTTGAGGAAGGACCCGAACAATGGCCAAGAACACCCGTTCCATCGAAGAACGCCTGCAAGCGCTGGAAGACCGTGAGGCGATTGCCCAGGCGGTCTGCGGCTATGGCTATGCCATGGACGGATGCAACGCACCTGCCGTCGGATCCTTCTATGCCGAAGACGGCGTTTATGCGGTGGCCGATGTCGGCGCATTTGAAGGTCGTCCGGCGGTGGAGGCGATCACCCGCCGCGAAACGCATCTGGGGCTGGTCCATGCCGGTTGTGCGCACATTTCAACCCCGCCCTACATTGTCGTGGACGGTGATGATGCAGTGGCGACATGCCACACGATGGTGGCGATGCACGGCGAAAACGGCTTTTTCGTCGGCAGGTTGAGCGCATCGCGCATTCAGTTGCAGCGGCAGGCAGATGGTGCGTGGCGGATCAGGCACCGCCAGAATTACATGCTGGACGGCGATCCGCGCGGCCCGGCGATGCTGGCCCGGCTGAAGGAAGGGCCATCACTGCACGAGGGCAAATGACGCCTTTGCGATAGACATGATTCCCGGATAATGCGATTGAGGATGCGCATTGTTATCAAGCCCCGATGCGCACAAAAGCTGCGCAACGGGGCAGGAATTCCGGGAGAGTTGCGTTGCGAACAGTATGGAATCTGGCAGGTTTTTCGCTGGCGCTTGCCGCCGTTGCGCCCGTTAGCGCGAAGGCCGAAGCGCCAGCGGCTGCGGTCAAGGCTGCAACTGCAAAGACGCAAGCCAGTGCCATTGCCCATGCAAACCGGCTGATTGCGCAAATGACGGTCGAGGAAAAGATCGGCCAGATCAGCCAGCGCTTCGATATTGCATCACTGTTTCCCACAGGCACCGCATTGCCGCCGGGAATGCCGCCGCTGACCCCGCTGGACGATGTGGTGGCCAAGGGCCAGATCGGCGCGGTGCTGTTCGTCCATGATCCGGTTGTTGCCAACAAGTATCAGCGGCTTGCACTGGAAAAGACGCGCCTGAAAATCCCGTTGCTGCTGGGTTATGACGTGGTCCATGGCATGAAGACCATGTTCCCCGTACCGCTGGCCAATGCAGCCAGTTTCGATCCTGCGGGCGTTGAAACGATCCAGTCGGTTGCTGCCAAGGAAGCGCGTGCGCTGGGCATTCACTGGACCTTTGCACCGATGATCGACATTGCGCGCGATCCGCGCTGGGGCCGCATTGTCGATGGTGCAGGCGAAGACCCATATCTGGGTGCGGCGATGGCGCGGGCCCAAGTTCGCGGCTTTCAGGGCGCACATATTGGTGCAGCAGATCACATCATCGCCGGGCCGAAGCACTTTGTCGGCTATGGCGCGTCGGTGGGCGGGCGCGATTATGATTCCGTCTATATTTCCGATGCGGAACTGCACAACGTCTATCTGCCGCCATTCAAGGCCGCGATCGATGCAGGCGCGGGCAACGTGATGAGCGCCTATATGGACTTCAACGATGTGCCCGCATCGGCCAACAGCTATTTGCTGAACGATGTCCTGCGGGGTGAACTGGGCTTCAAGGGCTGGGTCGTGACCGATGCCAGCGCCGTGCACAATCTGGTCAAGCAGGGCTTTGCGCCGGACAAGGCAGAAGCGTCATCGCGCGCGCTGATGGCCGGGGTCGATATGGAAATGTCGATGGCTCCCAATGCTTTTGCCACGCTGGCCGATCAGGTGCGCGCCGGCAAAGTGCCGATGAAGCGTGTGGATGAAGCCGTGCGCCGCGTGCTGGTGGCCAAATATCTGATGGGTCTGTTTGACAACCCGTTTGTGGACGAAGCAGCAGCGGAAAAGGTCATCAACGATCCTGCGCACCTTGCGGCATCGCAAGCTGCGGCTGAACGCGCGCTGGTGTTGCTCAAGAACGATGCGCAGGTGCTGCCGCTTGATCCTGCTGCGGTAAAGCGTGTGGCCGTGATCGGTTCGATGGCGGATTCAGCAGGCGATACCACGGTTTCGCTGGCGTTTTCGCAGAAGGATGCCGTCACCGTGTTCAAGGGTGTTCGCGCGCGTCTGGCCGGGGTGGCCGAAGTGGAAACCGTTCCCGGCGTGCAATTGCGCAGGCTTAACCCATCGCCGCTTGACGGGCTGGTGCGTCCGGCCCCCAAATGGACACCCGAACAGGCCGCTGCCGAAATTCAGAAGGCGGTTGATCTGGCGCAGCGGTCCGATGTGGTGATCATGACGCTGGGCGAATCCACGAACATGAGTTCGGAGCAGGGATCGCGGTCCGATCTGGTTCTGCCGGGGGATCAGCGCAAATTGCTGGATGCGGTGCTGGCGACCGGCAAGAAGGTTGTGGTGGTGCTGATGAACGGACGCCCGCTGGACCTGACCGGGGTGCATGACAAGGTGCCTGCCATTCTCGAAGCCTGGTTGCCCGGATCGCAAGGCGGAACGGCGATTGCCCGTGCATTGTTCGGTGATATCAACCCCGGCGGCAAAACCCCCGTCACATGGCCGCGCAGTGTGGGGCAGGTGCCGACATATTACGCGCGCAACCTGACACATAACCCCGATACGGTGGGAATGCGGTATTGGGATGCGCCATCAACGCCGCTGTACCCGTTCGGCTTCGGCCTGAGCTACACCACGTTCACCATTGCCGATCCGGTGCTCGACAAGCCGGAACTGGCACCGGGCGGCAAGATCACGGTTTCGACCACGTTGACCAACACCGGCCAGCGCGCTGGCGATGAAGTGGTGCAAATGTATATCCACCAGCGTGCAGGGCGTGCCTCGCGTCCGGTGCGCCTGCTGCAAGGCTTTCAGCGGGTTTCGCTTGCGCCTGGTGAAAGCCGCAAGGTGGAAT